>NZ_JAWHNU010000089.1:0-16671 GCF_032582135.1 Pseudomonas syringae group sp. J309-1
CGCGATCGCGGGCAAGCGCGCTCCTACAGATGAAAAAGTACTCCAAATCAAATAGTTGTAGTTTGTTTGATAGGAGCGGATTCATCCGCGAAGACGGCAGTAGGTCAATGAATATCTATTGAGTTTACCGAGCCCTTCGCGAATGAATTCGCTCCCACAGAGACCGAACCAGCCAGTAGGAGCGGATTCATCCGCGAGAGAATGTTGCCCGGGACACCGCGCATTATTTACATATACGGATGAACCGCTGGTGCTGTCAGCGGCTTCTGCAGCTGTTTAAGCGAGCGGGATACCGTGCTGCTCGTGCATTTGGCGTCAGCTTGCGCCTGAGTCAACTTGCGCACGTCGGTGTAGAACAGAACACAGGTCTTGGCCTTGTTGGTCACCTGCCAGTTCTGTGTGCAACTGCTCAATGTCGCCTTCGGGTCCGCGCCTGGTTTCTGGCCCATTCCTGCCTGCCAGCAGGCTGCACTCAAATCCTGCCCCATGACCGCCAGTCCGGCGGCATCTGCCTTGGCTTCATCGCCACCATAGTTGGCTTTGTCAGCGGCGTACCAGATATAGCTTGGATGGTTCGAGCCCAGCACCGGCACGTTCTGCCCAGGATTCGGACTGATCGTCGCCAGACCCAGCACCGGCACGCTGGCTGAGTATTGTTGTTTGATCCAGTTACGCACCGGCGCACCAAACGCAACCATCGGCAGCGACGTACCCGCAGCGTTCTGGCTCAACTGCTTGACCATCGTGGTCTGGTAATCCTGGAAATAGCTGTACACACCTTCCAGCGAACTGCCCGCTGAGGCTGGCGCGGCAATCGGCGCGATATCGATGATGGTCTGATAACCCGGCGTCTGCGCGGTCGGGATGCCGTTGTAGGTCAGCAACTGTGCCCAGCGGTCGGTGGTGTTGGACTTCAGATAGTCCTGAGCCTGGGTCAGCGAATAATCTGGCGGGAAGTGCAGCAGTTCAACGCTTTTGCGATTCTCCAGCGCCATGCCCAGCGGCAGGAACAAATACCAGTTGTACTGCCATTTGTCGGGTCCGGAGGCCAGGAGTTTTTGCGCGCCGTTGTAGGCCAGGTCGCCTGAGTCCAGCAGTTGGGAAAGAGGCTTGTCATAGCCGTCCGGCACACCGCTGATCTGCGCGTAGATCACGTCATTGTCGTTGGTGACGGTGACTTTGCCGGTGTAGCCGTCGCGCTGCACGCTCTGGGTCAAGTAGTGCTCGACCGTCTGTTCCAGCGTCCAGTTGCGATAACAGATCACGTTGCAATTGTTGGGGAAGGCGAAGAGTTGGGTGACACGCTCCCGGCTACCCAGCTTGACGTTGACATCGGCCTGAGCCATGGCACCAAACGTCAGAGTGGCGAGTGTTGCAGTCCATACAGCGGCTTTCAGCATGCTCATATCCTTTTTGGCAATCTGCCCCGAGGTTTTGGGGCGCCTCAATATTGAAGCAATGTGCCATTACGAATAAATGGGTCGCGGTAAATATTTATTACCTGCCACCGTGAGCATGCATTACCGATTTGTTCAGAGCACGAAACGCTGAACCATGACGTTCAGATCGGTCGCCAGCACTGAAAGCGCATTACTGGCGACCGTCGTTTGATGCGCGCCGGATGCGCTTTGAGCCGACAAGTCGCGAATACTGCTGAGGTTGCGGTCCACTTCGCCGGCTACTTGTGCCTGTTGTTCTGCAGCGCTGGCGATCAGCAGGTTGCGGTCGTTGATGGTGGAGGTTGAGCTGATAATTACGGTTAATGCTTCGCCGGTGGCGGCGGCCTGTTCAAGGGTCACGTTGGCTTGCGTTGCTGTTAGCCGCAGCGCCTGTGCCGTCTCCTGGGTATTTTGCTGGACGCTGTTGATCAGTCCTTCGATTTCCGTGGTCGACGCACTGGTGCGCTGCGCCAGGGAGCGAACTTCATCGGCCACCACAGCAAACCCGCGTCCGGCCTCACCCGCACGGGCGGCTTCGATGGCTGCATTGAGTGCCAGCAGGTTGGTCTGATTGGCAATCGCGCGTATTACATCAAGGATTTTGCTGATGCTCAAAGTGCGCTCAGCAAGCCCTTCAGCCTGATGCGAAGTATCTAGCACACTGCCGGTCAGTTCCTTGATCGAGCCAATGGTGTCGGCGAGGCGCGCTTTACCGTTGGCCGCCGCTTCGTTCGACGCCAGAGATTCGGTTGCCGTGTTGCTGGCATTGCTGGCGACTTCCATGGCCGCCTGACTCATCTGGTTGACCGCGACTGCTGCTTGCTCGATTTCGCTGTTCTGCAGCTTCAGGTTTTCCGCGCCGGATTCGGCGATGCTGCCCATTTCCTGCACCGACTGCGAAAGCTGGTTGGCCGCCGCGTAGATCTGCTCGATGGTGGTGTGCAGATTGCCGCGCATCCGGCCGAGCATCGTCAACAACTGAGCTGTTTCGTCCTTGCCTTCGGGGATCGTCTGCGGGCTCAGGTCACCATTGGCGATGGTGCTGGCAATCTTCAACGCCTGACGGACCGGGCGAATGATGCTGACGCTCAAGCGCCAGGCCAGCAGCAAGGTCAGGGTCAGTACGGCGGCGATAACGCTGAGCGCGATGATCCGGGTCTGGGCGTAACTGGCACTGGCATTTTCGACAGCAGTTGCCGCGCTTTGCTTGTTCAGTTCGCGCAGCAGTTGCACCTGCATGTCCATCAGGTCGCCCTGCAAGGACAGCATGGTATTGGCAAGCATGCGTGCGTCTTCAATCTTGCGCTGTTCAATCAGCGCGATCTCGTCGTAAAGGCCTGGGATGAACGCTTTGTAAGCATCCTGCAACGCGACAAGGGAATCTCGCTCAGTGCTGTCCTTGACGTGGGCCAGATAGTCAGCGAAGCCTTTTTCGGCATCATTCTTCAGGGTTTCGACGTTGATCTTGCTGGTGACCACTGCGCCGGGGTCGTCAGCATTGGCGATCAGACGGATGCTTTCGCTGCGCATTTTGATCAGTGTGATCGCCAGCGCATCCGCCATGGCGATGCTGGGCAGCGAGCCGCTTTCCACGGTCTCACCCTGATTACGAATCTCCTGCATCTGGAGCAGACAGAACGCGCCCAGTCCCACGGTAAGCAGCGAAGTGATCCCGAAACACATCACCAGACGCTGAGTGATCCTGAAGCGGCGCAGGACAGCAGTAGCCCCGGAAGTAGCCCCGGAACGTCGGCGGAAAATGGCAGGTATTAACTTTTTCACGGCAGGCAAACCCAGTCGATAGACGCATCGGAGACTGGGTTATAGGGCAGTTATGTGATGTCTTTGTGACATCGCAGGATTTGGCGTCAAATTTCCGATGATCCGCCCGGTCAAAAGGTTTGCGGTGCACCGACTTCCTGCATCAGCTCATCCAGAAAACGCTTCATACGGGAAAAGCTTAGTGTGGAAATAATCCACGGTGAAAGCTTGTCGTCGTAATCACGGTGTGACGCGTGTGGGTTCTGCGGGTCATACAGGCCACTGCCCATTCAAACGTATTGCCAATGGATTTCCAAGCCTGCATCATTTGTTAATGATTTTCATTGGCAATCGAGATGTCTCACGTTCTGCAACGTCGTAATGACTTACTTGTTCGCCTGTTTGGCGAGCATCACGGCTGGCTGCTGGATCGTCTACGTGCACGAATGGGGTGTCGCCATGACGCAGCGGACATGGCCGCCGAAACGTTTGCCCACGTGGTGGCGTTGCCCGATACGCAGGTGATCCGCGAGCCTAGAGCTTTACTGACGACGATTGCCAAAAGGCTGATATTTGCCAGTTGGCGTAGGCGTGATCTGGAGCGTGCCTATCTCGAATCACTGGCCGCCGAGCCCGAACTGTTCGAGCCCTCTCCCGAAGCGCGTTATCTGGTGATGGAAGCCTTGCTGGAGGTGGACCAGCTGCTTCACGGCCTTTCTTCAAGGGCCAGAGCTGCTTTTCTTTACAGTCAGCTGGACGGTTGGACCTACGCCCGGATCGGCGCTGAACTCGGTGTTTCCGCACCGCGGGTGCATCAATACGTTGTGCAAGGCCTCAAGGCCATTTGTGCGGTTGAGCGATGAGCGAGCTGCCTGCAGCCCTTGAACAGGCTATCGAATGGCATGCTCGCCAGGCTTCAGGACAGTTCACTGAAGGGGAACGTCAAGCGTTTGAGTGTTGGCTTGCGGCTGATCAATCCCACGTAGCGGCATGGAATGGTCTGCGTTCACGGCTTGATCAGACGTTCTCGCACTTGTCCGGCAGCCGCGCCCGTCAGGTCTTGATTACCGGGACCAGCCGGCGTCATTTGCTGCGCGGTGCGTTGGCCGTTGGCGGTTGTGCGCTGGCCGCTCGGCTGGTGACCTGGCCGGGCATGCCGCTGGACAGGCTGACCGCAGATATTACGACTGCCAACGCCCAGCGCCAGACCTTTGTTCTGGCTGATGGCTCCAACCTGACCTTGAACGCAGAAAGTGCTATCGATGTGAATTTCACTGCGGGCATGCGCACGGTGCGTTTGCTGCGCGGAAGTCTGATGGCAAGCATCGAATCCCAAGACCGTCCGTTCCAGTTGGTTTGCAAGGACGGCAGCGCGCAGTTGGCCTCCGGTCGGTGTTTGCTGAGCCAGTATCAGGATCACGCGCAGTTCTGGTTGAAAACCGGCACTGCGCAGCTCCGGTCGCAGCGTCAGGCGCTAGCGCTGACTAACGGGCAGGGCGCGCGTCTGGATGCGCTGGGCTTACATCCATTGCCGGTCAGCCCAACCGATCCCGGTGCCTGGGTGCGTGGTTTGCTGGAGGTCAGTGATCAATCCCTCGGACAAGTGATCGACTCGTTGCGTCCTTATCGGCGTGGGGTGTTGCAGGTTTCTGATGCTGCGGCGTCTTTGCGTATCTCAGGTGTCTTCAATCTGGATAACAGCGATCAGGCCCTGGCAGCCTTGAAAGATATCCTGCCGCTGCGCATTGATCACTATTGGGGGCTATGGACCCGGATTGATCGGGTCTGAACGGCCCCGCTGGAAATAAAATCCCGATAGCCCTTAACAAATCGCCACCTCACTTCACAGAACAGGTAAAGGCGCCAGATTGTGCGCTCCGTTTTGCCAGCGAGGTTTAGCATTGTTCATGCGTCCATCTTTTTTTACTCCGTTGTTCATGAGCCTGGCGATTGCCACTTCGGTAAGCGTTCAGGCTGCTGAAACACTGTATGACTTCTCTTTGTCTGCCGGGCCATTGACTGACACCCTGATTCAAATCGGTCAGCAAAGCTCGCGGCAGATTCTGTTCATACCCACTGATGTTGCCCAACGGGTTTCTGCACCAGTGAACGGCAGAATGAGCGCTGCGTCGGCGGTGGAGCGTGCATTGCAGGGGAGCGGTCTGCGTCTGCAGGTCACGGCCAGTGGGGCGCTAAGCGTGCAGCCGGTGCCGAGTCAGGGCATGACGCTTGAAGCGACCAGCATCAACGCCGCTATTGCGGGAGATGGCAGCAACGGTGAGCCAGCGGGGTACGTTGCCCAGCGTAGCAGTGTGGGGACCAAGACCGATGCATCGTTGCTGGAAACGCCGCAATCAGTGTCGGTGGTGACCCGCGCCGAAATGGATCAGCGCAAAAGCGACAACCTCTCTGACGCGCTCAAATACACCCCCGGTTTTACCAGTCAGCCGAGCGGCTTCAGCCGCACTGCCGATGATTACACGCTGCGCGGCTTCAACGTTGGCGCGGGTACCGGCGGCATTCTTCGTGATGGCATGAAGCTGCAGTCCAACCCGTATGACGGTAGCGTCGAGGCTTACGGCCTTGAGCGCGTAGAAGTGCTCAAAGGTGCGTCGTCGGTGCTTTACGGTCAACTCTCGCCGGGTGGCATGATCAATACCGTCAGCAAGCGCCCCACGGATACGCCTTTGCACGAAATTGGCGTGGAGTTCGGCAACCATGATCGACGCCAGTACACCTTCGACCTGGGTGGCCCGCTGGACGATCAGGGCCAGTTCAGTTACCGGCTGACCGGCTTATGGCGCGACAGTGATACTCAGGTCGACCACGTTGATGATGATCGGCGTTACATTGCACCAGCCATCACCTGGCGTCCCGACGACGACACCTCATTGACGGTGCTGGCCAGCCATCAGGAAACCTATACCGGCTTCGCCCCGCCCACCAGCTATCGCATGACGACTTACAGTTCAACGCCTGGGTACAAGATTGGCCGTGATCAATTCACCGGAGAACCGGGCTACGACCATTTCAATAACCGTATGGATACCCTGGGTTACCTGTTCAGCCACGATTTCAATGAGAACCTGAAGGTCAATCACAGCCTGCGTTACTTTCAGGCGAACACAGACTGGAATTATCTGATTCCGTTCTCCATCGTCGGTTCTAATCTGCTTCGACGTTACAGCGAGCGAGACGAGCGTTCGACCGGCTGGACGACCGATACTAACGTGCAGTACACCCTCGAGAGCGGATCGTGGAAGCACACCTTGCTCGCGGGCGTCGACTACTACCATAAGACCTATGATTCGCATCGTCACATCAGCGGCACGCTGGCGCAGTTTGCGCCACCATTGAATCTGGCCAACCCGGTTTATACCGGTGTCGGCGCCAATACCGCTGCAGACAGTGGTTCGGATCTGCACAGTGCCCAGTCAGGTATTTACCTGCAGGACCAGATCACCTTCGATGAAAAGTGGGTGTTGTTGCTGGGTGGGCGACAGGACTGGGCCGAGAGCCGCACTACCAGTCATGCTGATGAAAGCCGCCAGTCACGCAATGACAAGAAGGCGACCGGGCGTATCGGTCTGGTCTACCTCGCCGATAACGGCCTGGCTCCTTACGTGAGCTACAGTCAGTCCTTTCAGCCTGCCAGTGTCAGCAACCCCGCTTTCGGCAATGCCTTCGCGCCGCTTGAAGGTGAGCAATACGAGTTGGGGCTGCGCTATCAGCCGCCAGGCACCGAGACAATGCTCAGTGCGGCGGTGTATCAGCTCACCCAGGACAACGCCCTCAGCTACGATGCCGCCAGTGCGACCTACGTGCAGTACGGTAAAACCCGCTCCAAGGGGCTTGAGCTGGAAGCCAAGACAGAGGCCACTGACAACCTGACGCTGACAGCGGGCTATGCCTATACCGATTCGCATGTCATCGAAGATCAGACGGCGACTAACGTCGGAAAGCGTATCGAAGGCGTTCCGCATCACAGCGCTAGCGTCTGGGCGAGCTATCGTCTGGGCGCATTCGGTATTCCGCAAATGCGCGTGGCTGCAGGTGCCCGCTACATCGGCACGACCCGTACTACACCGACAGACTATGAAGGCAAGATAGGCGCTTACACCTTGGTCGACGCACTGGTCAGCTATGAAATCGGCAAGCACTGGGAGGTGGCCGCCAAGGCTCAGAACCTCGCGGATCGCAAATACCTGTACTGCAACACAACCTGCCGGTATGGCGATGAGCGAAGTGTGATTGGATCGGTGAGTTATCGCTGGTAGCCCGAGGCTGCGAATGGCGGTGTATCGCGTTCGCAGCCTGCGGCAGCTGCTACAGAGGTCGTGAATCAGAAGACCAGCTTGTACCCGATAAACGCCAGCATGATCGCCAGGCACGGACGCAGAATGTCATCCGACACCCGGCCTGCAAGGTGGCTGCCCAGATAAATCCCCGGCAGCGAACCCAGCAGCAGGAAGCCCAGAATCCCCCAGTCCATATTGCCCATCCCGGCATGACCCAGACCTGCAACCAGCGTCAGCGGCACGGCGTGGGCGATTTCGGTGCCGACCAGACGTCGGGTGGCGAGGAAGGGGTAAAGGATGAACAGCGCCACGGTGCCCAGCGCTCCAGCACCAATTGAAGTCAGGGCAACCATGGTGCCAAGAATCAGACCGGTGAAGACCGTAAGCGCATTCAGGCTCTTGCCGCTGGGGTTATAGCTTCCACCAGCGCGGTTGTGGGCGAACGCCAGTAGACGTTTCTTGAAGAACACCGCGGCGGCGGTGAGCAACAGAACAACGCCCAAGGCCTGCTTGATCACAGCGTTCATGGCATCGGGCGCGGCGTGCAGAGAGCTGAGGAACCACAACGTCAGCAGTACCGCCGGGACGCTGCCCATGGTCAGCCAACCGGTGATCTTCCAGTCGATGTTGTCGTTTCTTTTATGAACCCACACACCGCCAGACTTGGTGATGGCTGCATACAAAAGATCGGTGCCCACGGCGGTAGCCGGGTTGACCCCAAACCACAACAGGATCGGCGTCATCAACGAACCTCCGCCTACGCCTGTCATGCCAACGATGAAGCCCACTACAAGACCTGCGACCACCAACCCCAAACCACCAAAATCCATTACAACTTCCCACAACAAAAAAGGGCGACTGTCAGAAAAAACTGGCGGGCAGCATAACGACGTTTTTAGGGATTTCTTATATCGATACGGTCTATCGATATATCTTTATTGGTGTTTGATAGGCACCGTCCCCTTGTCTATGACACTGCGCTGTCTAGTAGCAAAGATTGGACCCGTAGGAGCTGCCGAAGGCTGCGA
Organism: Pseudomonas syringae group sp. J309-1; assembly: GCF_032582135.1. Taxonomy (NCBI): domain Bacteria; kingdom Pseudomonadati; phylum Pseudomonadota; class Gammaproteobacteria; order Pseudomonadales; family Pseudomonadaceae; genus Pseudomonas; species Pseudomonas syringae group sp. J309-1. Next base: position 8,527 of record NZ_JAWHNU010000089.1, read on the forward strand.
TCGCGGTGTATCAGGAGAAATGCTTCGCAGCCTTCGGCAGCTCCTACAGAAAATGCATTTCAATCTGGTAGTTTGTATTTTGTTTGATGAGAGCGGGATTGGTTAACGACCGAAATGCGCAAAGCGTCCGGTAAAGCGTTTGGCCAGCGGAAAGGCCAGATCCCCGTGCTTGCTGGTGGCCAACCCCAACTCGCTGAGCGCCTCGGCGAGTTTCACGGCTGCGGCGACGCCATCAACCACTGGTAAGCCGGTCATCTCGCTGACTAGCCCCGGCAAGTCCGCCATGCCACCGCAACCGAGAATAATTGCCCCCGCACCTTCGTTATCGCGGGCCTGTATCGCCTGTTCGGCAATGCGTTCTGCCAAGGCTTGCTCACCCATGCTTTCCAGTTCCAGAACCGGCACATCGACACAGCGCACCGAGGTGCAATGCTCGGTCATGCCGTAATTGCGCAACAGGTGCTCGGCGATGATCCGGGTTCGCGTTAGCGTCGTGACCACGGCAAAACGTGTGCAAATAAGGCTGGCAACATGAAAGGCGGCTTCGGCAATGCCGATCACCGGGCCTCGCGCCAGCTCTCGTGCGGCCAACAAACCCGGATCACCGAAGCAGGCGATGATGTGCGCGTCGTATCCTGCAGCAACCCCTTTGCGAACTTCCTCGAGCACACCAACGGCCGCTATGGCTTCGTCAAAATGGCCTTCGATGGATTCCGGGCCAGACTCGGGGCAGCAGGCGATGATCTCTGTCCCGGGGCGCGCAACTGCACGAGCGGCGCGGCCGATACTGGCGGTCATGCTCTGGCTGGTGTTGGGATTGATGACCTGGATTTTCATTTATGGCTCGACTCGCGGATCAACGCTTGAAAATGGTTTTGAAGTCCGGCTCGACCGGTGTCACCTGGTCGACCTGCAAGCTGGCGCGGATGCTTGCCAGATGTTTGCCCATCCATTGCGCAGCCGAAGCGCCTTTGCCTTCTTCGAGCAGCCCGAGCAATTCCTCGTGATCGCCACAGTCGCAGCCAACACTATGCCGTGAGCCGTAAACAGCGATGATCAGAGACGAACGAGTGGTCAACTGGGCAACCTGTTCGGTCAGCACCTGATTGTCGGCCAGTGCGATCAACTGCACGTGAAAGCGCGCAGACAGTTGAATGGCCCGGCTGTGCAAACCTTCGCGCTGGGCCTGGTGTTCTTGATCCACCAACGTACGCAGCGTTTTCAATTGCGCGGCATCTATCTGCTCCGCAACGGCAGACATTAACGCAGGCTCAATCAACTGGCGGGCGGCGAATACATCCTGAGCTTCTTTAGCGGTCGGCTGAGCGACCTCCGCGCCGCGATTGGTGCGCAAGGTCACCAGTCGCTCCAGTGCCAGTCTTTGCAGGACTTTGCGAATACCGGTGCGGCTGATGGCAAACACTTCAGCAAGGGCATCTTCCGGCAGGCGGGTGCCCGGCAACAGTCGGTGCTCGACGATTGCTTCAAGAATGTCCTGATAAATCTGTTCATCGCGAGTCAACGTCGAATCGCTCATGGCAGGACTGGCTAGGAAGAGAGGATTCATAGGGCCGCTTTAACCGGTGAATGTGAGGCTGATCGTATACAAACTCTGTACGGTTTGCCATCACTCACTTGGTGTGTCGCAACACTGATTGTATGCACTGCCAGTGCGCATCCGTGCACTTTAATCGCGCATTTACTGGCTTTCATTGATATCGATCAATGTCGCATAACGCTTCTACTGCCTGCTCTGCGAGCTAATTCCTATGGTTTGGCATGCATCATGCCTTTCAGATCGTATACAAATAAAGCCAGCCTCCGTATGCAGTCTCCGGAGCGGCATCGATCAGAGGAGAGTGCGTGCGATGAATCCAGAAATTCCAAAGGGCTACAGCCCTCGCTTGTACAACGAAGATCTTGGCCCGGTTAAGCAGAAGTGGACCTGGTACAACATCTTCGCGTTCTGGATGAGCGACGTGCACAGCGTGGGTGGCTATGTCTTCGCCGCCAGCCTGTTTGCGCTGGGCCTGGCCAGCTGGCAAGTGTTGATCGCTTTGCTGGTCGGGATCTGCATCATTCAGGTCATTGCCAACCTGCTCGCCAAGCCGAGTCAGCAAGCCGCCGTGCCTTATCCAGTCATTTGCCGATTAGCATTCGGTGTCTTCGGCGCAAACATTCCTGCAGTGATTCGCGGCTTGATCGCCGTCGCCTGGTATGGGGTGCAAACCTACCTGGCGTCCAGCGCGCTGGTTATCGTGGTGTTGCGCTTCTTCCCGTCCATGGAAAGTCTCGCTCAGGTGCAATTCGCCGGTCTGTCTTATCTGGGCTGGATGGGCTTTTTGACCCTGTGGGTGCTACAGGCCATCGTATTCTGGCGCGGTATGGATTCGATTCGCCGTTTCATCGACTGGGCCGGGCCGGTGGTCTACGCGGTCATGTTCATTCTTGCGGGCTGGATCGTCTGGAAAGCAGGCTGGAGCAACATCAGCTTTACCCTGTCGGAAAAATCCCTGAGCGGTTGGGAAGCATTCGGTCAGGTGGTCATGGCAACCGCGCTGGTGGTGTCTTACTTCTCCGGTCCTACCCTGAACTTCGGTGATTTCAGTCGTTATTGCCGAAGCATGGCTGACGTCAAACGCGGAAATTTCTGGGGCTTGCCGGTGAATTTCCTGGCGTTCTCGCTGGTGACGGTGGTGATCGTCTCCGGCACCTTGCCGGTGTTCGGTGAAATGATCCACGACCCGATCGCCACCGTAGCGCGTATCGACAACACCGTTGCCGTATTGCTGGGCGCTTTTGCCTTCGTGACCGCAACCATCGGCATCAACATCGTGGCCAACTTCGTGTCCCCGGCCTTCGACTTCGCCAACTGCGCCCCAAGCAAAATCAGCTGGCGTGCAGGCGGCATGATTGCGGCTGTGGCCTCGATCTTTATCACGCCGTGGAACCTGTTTAACAACCCGGAAGTGATCCACTACACCCTGGACGTGTTGGCAGCCTTCATAGGGCCGTTGTTCGGCATCCTGCTGGTGGATTTCTACATCATCAAGAAGCAGCAGATTGATGTGGATGCGTTGTTCGACGACACCCCAACTGGCCGTTACTGGTACACCAATGGCTTCAACCCGGTCGCTATCAAAGCCTTGCTGGCCGCAACCCTGATCGGTCTGCTGTTTACCTTCGTGCCCTGGTTCAAACCCATCGCCAACTTCGCGTGGTTTACCGGGTGCTTCCTGGGCGGCGCGTTCTACCTGGTGCTGGCGCGTCGGAATGTAAGAGCGGCTGCGCCTGCGTTGGCGTGATGTTCACCTTTAACTGTAGGAGCGCGCTTGCCCGCGATAGCGTCAGTTCAGCAACCTGTTCGTTGTCTGGCAAGCCGCAATCGCGGGCAAGCGCGCTCCTACGGAATCAAAACAAAAAAAGCCCGGCACAGGGGGAGTGTCCGGGCTAAAGATTTGTCTGGTGAGTCAGGTTGATCAGAACCGCGGTTTAACCGCCTTCCAGTCCGGCTTGTAACGTTGCATCTGTTTCACGTCATCGCGCTGACGGATGCCACAAGTCAGGTATTGGTCATGCAGCTTGCCCAGTTGATCCCGGTCCAGTTCCAGCCCCAGTCCCGGTGCGCGGGTGATTTTCACGCAGCCGTCGACAATCGGCAGCTTGCCGCCCTTGATCACTTCCTCGTCCGGTTCCTGCCACGGGTAGTGGGTGTCGCAGGCGTAATCCAGATTCGGCACTGACGCCGCTACATGCGCCATCGCCATCAAGCTGATGCCCAAGTGCGAGTTGGAGTGCATCGACACCCCGAGCCCGAAGGTGTCGCACATTTTTGCCAGCGCTTGCGTGTCACGCAGGCCGCCCCAGTAATGGTGATCAGCAAGCACAATCTGCACACTGTTGAGCGCGACGCTGCGGCGGAACTCATCGAAATCCGTCACCACCATGTTGGTAGCAAGGGGCAAACCGGTGCGTTTGTGCAGCTCGGACATGCCCTCAAGACCTGGCGTCGGGTCCTCGTAATACTGCAGATCGTCGCCCAGCAATTCGGCCATGCGAATTGACGTTTCCAGCGACCAGTTGCCGTTAGGGTCGATGCGCAATGGATAGCCCGGGAAGGCCTTTTTCAGCGCCTTGATGCAGGACACTTCATGCTCAGGTGGCAGGGTGCCGGCTTTGAGCTTGATGCTCTTGAATCCGTATTCCTCAATCATCCGCCGAGCCTGGGCAACGATCTGCTCCTCGCTCAGCGCCTCGCCCCAGTTGTCCGGCTTGTAGGGTGAATCTACATGCTGGGCATACTTGAAGAACAGGTAGGCGCTGAAGGGGATCTCGTCACGAATGGCACCACCCAACAGATCCACCAGCGGTACGTTCAGGTAATGCGCCTGCAAATCCAGAAACGCGACTTCAAAAGCTGAATAGGCATTGCTTACCGCTTTGCTGGCGTGGGAGCCGGGGGCCAGTTCGGCACCGGCAATGCTCGCCGGTTTATTGGCCGCCACGGTCGCCTGCACAATAGTGCGTAGCTGGTTGAGATTGAACGGATCAAGGCCAATCAGCTGGCTCTGCAGTTGCTGCTGGATCGCCAGCGCTGGAGCATCGCCGTAGCTTTCGCCCAAACCGATGTGCCCGTTATCGCTTTCAACTTCAATGATCGAGCGCAGCGCAAAAGGCTCGTGAATGCCGCTGGCGTTGAGCAGGGGCGGGTCGCGAAAGGCGATTGGGGTGACGGTTACGCGTTTGATTTTCAAGAGGCTGCTCCCGATGTCAGGGCTTGAGGCTTATTCATGTTTTTTTTCGTGTCGTCGTCTTCCGGCTTGCCGCCCAACACACTTGGCGCATCGCCGCGAGGCTTGGTGCGGGCGAAGAAGATCACCACTGCAGCTACCAGTGAAGTAATCGCCAGGCCATACAAACCGCCTTCGATGGAACCGGTGGTTTGCTCAAGGAAGCCAAACGCAGTGGGCGCAACGAAGCCGCCGAGGTTGCCGATGGAGTTGATCAGAGCGATGACTGCCGCAGCGATTCGCGCATCCAGATAACCTTGCGGGATTGGCCAGAACAGTGCCGAGGCCGCTTTGAAACCAATTGCTGCGAAGCAGATGGCGACGAACGCGAAGACCGGGCCGCCCGTGGTGGACATGAACATGCCGAACGAGGCGATCACCAATGTCACCGCGACCCACGCCTGCTGATATTTCCATTTGCTGGCCATAGCCGCGAAGCCGTACATGGCGATGATCGAAATGATCCACGGGATCGAGTTGAACAGGCCGACCTGGAAGTCGCCCATGTTGCCCATCTTCTTGATCATGCTCGGCAGCCAGAACGTGGCGCCGTAGATGGTCAGAGCGATGGAAAAGTAGATGAAGCAGAACAGCGCAATCTGTTTGTCGGCCAGCAGTTTGAACATCGACGGCTTGATGGTCTGCGACGCTTCGCGCTCACGCTGCTCCGTAGCAATGGCGCCAATCAGCGCGTCTTTTTCTTCAGTGCTGAGCCATTTGGCTTCGCTGGGGTGCGATTGCAGCCAGAACCAGACAAACGCGCAGAGCACCACCGAGGCGAAGCCTTCGATCAGGAACATCCACTGCCAGCCGTGCATGCCCAGCCCGCTGACATTGAGCAGCGCGCCCGATACCGGTCCGGAAATGACTGACGCAATGGCCGAGCCGCTGAGGAAGATCGCCATGGCCTTGCCGCGATCAGCGCCGGGCAACCACTGTGTGAAGTAATAAATGATGCCGGGGAAGAAGCCCGCTTCAGCCGCGCCGAGGATAAAACGCAGCACGTAGAAACTGGTTTCACCTTGCACGAAAGCCATGGCCATTGCCGCCACGCCCCAAGTGAACATGATCCGCGTCAGCCAGGCGCGAGCGCCGTAGCGTTGCAGCAGCATGTTGGAAGGGACTTCGAAAATCGCGTAGCCAACGAAGAACAACCCGGCACCCAGACCATAAGCGGCTGCGCCTATGCCCAGATCGGTTTCCAGATGGCTACGGACGAAGCCGATGTTCACCCGGTCAATGTAATTGACGATGAACATGATGACGAACAGGGGAAGGACGTGGCGCTTGACCTTGGCGGCTGCCCGGGCAAGCGCTGAGGCGTCCGTCGGACTTTGGACTGTGTTCACTGAGGCGACTCCCGATCATTATTTTTTTGGGGACGAGTCGATCATGGACGCAGTCTTTGTTCCGGTCTAATCTAGATTGGCACTTGATTGATACCTGGAATGAATCAATGTTTGAGCTTGCCCAACTGCGTTGTTTCACCACCGTCGCCACCGAACTCAACTTTCGCCGCGCCGCTGAACGCCTGAATATGACCCAGCCACCCTTGAGTCGACAGATTCAATTGTTGGAGCACCATCTGGGAGTGGCGCTGTTTACCCGCAGCACTCGCAGCGTGGCATTGACGGCGGCGGGGCGGGCGTTTTTCGTGGAGGCGCAGAACCTGTTGGAACGCGCCCAGCAAGCTGCCGCATCCGCCAAGCGCTTTGCTGAAGGGGATATCGGTTCGGTGACCATCAGCTTCGTCGGCAGCGCGGTGTATGAGTTTCTGCCCAAGGTGATTGCCGAAGCGCGGCTCAAACAGCCGCAGGTAAAAATCTCGCTTGAAGAAATGAACACCTATCAGCAGCACGAAGCCATGCGGGCGCGGCGCATTGATCTGGGGATTGTTCGTTCACCCTTGCTGCAGCCAGGGTTTGCCACCGAGTGCCTGGTGCGTGAGCCGTTTGTGTTGGCGGTGCCCAGTACTCATCGGCTGGCTACTGCTGAAACGGTGTTAGTGTCGGATCTGGATGCCGAGCCGTTTCTGATGTATTCCCACGCCGCTTATCCGCCGTTCAACGAATTGCTGACCGGCATGTTCCGTTCGGCACGGGTGGCGCCGCAGTACGTGCAATGGCTGGGGTCGTCGCTGACGATTCTGGCACTGGTTAACGCCGGCATGGGCCTGGCGCTGGTGCCCCGCTGTGCAGCAAGCGTGGTGTTCAAGGGCGTGACGTTTCGCGACATCGATCTTGGTGAGGGCGTGCAAAGCGAACTGCACCTGATCTGGCGTTCGGATAACGATAATCCGGCGTTTGCGATGTTGCTGGATGCGATACGCGGGGCGGTGGCGGGGTCCCTGCAATAAATCTGGTGTACACAAAACCCTGTGGGAGCGAATTCATTCGCGAAAGCAGAGTGTCAGTCAAAGAAGATGTTGAGGCTGCTGACGTCTTCGCGAATGAATTCGCTCCCACAGGGTTTGAGTGTGTCTGTCGAGCTGTGTGGGCCCATTTCCTCAATTAGCCGCAACCTGCCCCGAGATCACCAGCGCCTTCAACGAGGCATCGAACTGCTTCAACGCATTCACTTGCAGCACACGTTGCTGATCAATCTGTGCAGCGATTTCAGCGGCGGCTTTGTCATGCACCCACACCGAAGTCATTTCCTTGCCGCCATAGCCTTCGGCCTTGCCGATGTATTGCAGGTTGGCGTCATAGAATTTGGCGACAAACCGCGCTTCAACCTGAGTATTACGCTGGGTCACCAGGCGGTTGTAAGTGTCGAGCATCACTACAACGTCAGGTCTGGCCTGCATCAGCGCATCAAGGTTGTCGTAGACAGTCACCGAGGCGAATTCTTTCTGCAGCGAACCTTTCAGCCAGTCGATGGCCAGTTTCGGGTCGGAGCTGTTGACGAAGGCTTCGCGAATTCTTGAATCCAGGTCGTTGTTCTTCGCGCCATTCAAAGCAACTGAATGGTATTGCTCAAGGTATTGAAGGGTGCTGATTGTGTTTTCGCTGTACAGCACACCCACCGACTGTGAATGCTGCAAGCCGGTGTTGCTGTCTGCGACCGGTTGTAAATGGCAAGTCGCTTGCCCGGCGGCGAAGGCAGGAGCAAAAGCACCGCCGGTCAATACGGCGACAAGCGTCAGCAGGGTAGAAATTCTCATCGCGTATTCCTCACAGGCGGTTCGGCATGTGGCTATCCTCCTCCTTTGCCGAAAAAAGCAGAACTTGCGAATTTTGATGGTGACTATCGATTGAACGAATGATGAGATTCTTGGGTTGAAATGCGTCCTATGTGGGAGCGAGGCTTGCCCGCGATAAGGCTGGACGCGGTTCACTTTAGATCGCGTCCAGCC
>NZ_JAWHNU010000090.1:0-16550 GCF_032582135.1 Pseudomonas syringae group sp. J309-1
CGATGCCAGGGGTCTGACATCGGATTCTCTATAAAGCCCGGCTTGGACTCAAATGCTTAAGTGAACAGCATTACGCATTGCTGCGGGCTTTTTCATTGCTCAATCAACCATCACTCAGTTGATCTTGGCATCCAGTTCGCCGCGAGCATAGCGCTCGAACATCGCGTCCAGAGACACTGGCTTGATCTTCGATGCGTTGCCAGCAGTACCGAACGCTTCGTAGCGAGCGATACACACATCACGCATGGCCGTTACAGTCTTGGCCAGGTACTTACGTGGGTCGAACTCGCCCGGGTTCTTGGCCATGAACTCACGAATGGCACCGGTGGAGGCCAGACGCAGGTCGGTGTCGATGTTGACCTTGCGCACGCCGTGCTTGATGCCTTCAACGATCTCTTCGACTGGTACGCCGTAGGTTTCTTTGATTTCACCGCCGTACTGGTTGATGATTTTCAACCACTCTTGCGGGACCGAAGACGAACCGTGCATCACAAGGTGAGTGTTCGGGATGCGCTTGTGGATTTCCTTGATGCGATCAATCGCCAGGATGTCACCGGTAGGCGGCTTGGTGAACTTGTAAGCGCCGTGGCTGGTGCCGATGGCGATAGCCAGTGCATCAACCTGGGTTTTCTTGACGAAGTCAGCGGCTTCTTCCGGATCGGTCAGCATCTGGCTGTGATCGAGCATGCCTTCAGCGCCAACGCCGTCTTCTTCGCCAGCCATACCGGTTTCCAGCGAGCCCAGAACACCCAGTTCACCTTCAACCGAAACGCCACAGGCGTGAGCAAAAGCAACCACGCGACGGGTCACTTCAACGTTGTACTCGTAGGTGGTCGGCGTTTTGCCGTCCACGCCCAGCGAGCCGTCCATCATCACCGAGCTGAAGCCCAGCTGGATCGAACGCTGGCAGATATCAGGGCTGGTGCCGTGATCCTGGTGCATGACCACCGGGATATGCGGGAACTCTTCAACCGCGGCCAGAATCAGGTGACGCAGGAACGGAGCGCCAGCGTATTTACGGGCGCCGGCCGAGGCCTGAACGATCACCGGGGAATCGGTCTTGTCGGCCGCTTCCATAATGGCGCGCATTTGTTCCAGGTTGTTCACGTTGAAAGCTGGGACGCCATAACCGAATTCGGCTGCGTGGTCCAACATCTGGCGCATGCTGATAAGTGCCATTGTCTGTCTCTCTCCCGGTAGGGTCGTTATCGTGCAAACCTGCCGTAGCGGCGGCTGCTATTAAAGTTCTACGCATGAGCCCGCAGGCCATGCGGTGAATCATCGGTGCAGCTTTTTCAACGCTTCTTGCAACCGCGCCCGATCAAATCGTTTGTAGCGTCCCAGTACACCAGGCCTTCGTCGCCCTTGTTCTGGAAAGCCAGCACACCATTACTGTACAGCGATGGCGAACCAGGCTCGGCAGTCAGCCGGAAGACCTGATCGCTTTCATTCAAACGTACATCGACTTCGGCCTTGGCCTTGTCAACGTAACGCCAATGGACCTGAGCCTTGCTGTCGCAAACCCAACTTGTCCAGGTATTACCCGTTTCCGGAGCCTTCATGCTGGCGCAACCACCAAGCACTGCAAATGTCGCAAGGGCAATCAAGCCTTTCATTACTTCTCCTGGCCCGCCCCGGGAAGCGGGGCGAATGCCAGTCGCTTCAACCTTCAGGGGCAGTTCTGTTCCTGATTCCGATCATCGGCCGGTTCACCCGTAGCCAGCGCTTCAACCCGTTGAGAACTCTGGGTCGTCGGCACGTTTACGGACGCCGGGCTGAATACTTCACAAGCCTTGGCACGCGGGCCAGAATTGCTGCATCCGGCAAACATCACACAACTCAACAGGGCAACGGCGGCGATCTTCATGGCGAAATTCCTTGTTCAAAAAGAGTTATCCACTCTTAAGTGACCACCGCCGGCCCAAGATGTTGCCAAACTCATCCCTGCGATCAACGCTTAACGACAGGCCACTGGCCCGAGATTAGGCATGAACTCGTACTTATCCAGCACCGCTTCACCGCCGCGCTTATAGATCACCGGCACGGTTTCGGCCTGCCAGTTCGCCTGATAGCAGCTCAATTGAACCAGCGCAGGCTCGCGCACAACCTCGTCGGCCTCCGGCTTGCTGGCGCAGCCAGCGAGCAGTGCAGCAATCATGAGCAGTGGTAACGGCCTGAGCATTTCATTTCCCTTTTGCAAAGCCTGATCCTCAGGCCTTGGCACGTTGTTCCAGCACTTCCACGGCTGGCAGGACTTTGCCTTCGACAAATTCCAGGAATGCGCCACCACCGGTAGAAATGTAGGAGATTTGATCCGCTACGCCATATTTGTCGATCGCCGCCAGCGTGTCGCCACCGCCTGCGATGGAGAACGCCGAGCTTTCGGCAATGGCTTTAGCCAGGGTCTTGGTGCCTTCGCCGAACTGGTCAAACTCAAACACACCTACCGGGCCGTTCCACAGAATAGTCTTGGAAGATTTCAACAATTCGGCGAAGTGCGCTGCAGTTTGCGGGCCGATATCCAGAATCATATCGTCATCAGCAACGTCGGCAATCAACTTGACCGTTGCGGCTGCGCTTTCAGCGAACTCTTTGGCTACGACTACGTCCACCGGCAACGGCACGCTGACCTTGGCGGCGATTTCACGAGCGGTATCAAGCAGGTCCGGCTCGTACAGCGATTTGCCAACCTTGTGGCCTGCCGCAGCCAGGAACGTATTGGCAATACCGCCACCGACGATCAACTGGTTGCAGATGGCGCTCAGGCTATTGAGCACGTCGAGTTTGGTCGATACCTTGGAACCGGCAACGATGGCGGCCATTGGCTGGGCCGGAGCGCCGAGGGCTTTGCCCAGCGCCTCCAGCTCTGCAGCCAACAGCGGGCCTGCTGCAGCGACTTTGGCGAATTTGGCCACACCATGGGTCGAGCCCTCAGCGCGGTGGGCGGTGCCAAAAGCGTCCATCACGAAGACGTCGCACAGGGCAGCGTATTTCTGCGCCAGCTCGTCAGCGTTCTTTTTCTCGCCCTTGTTGAAGCGTACGTTTTCGAAAAGCACGATGTCGCCCGCTTTAACGTCAACACCGTCCAGATAATCAGAAACCAGTGGCACTTCACGGCCCAGGGCCTTGCTCAGGTATTCAGCAACCGGCTTGAGGCTGTTCTCGGCAGAGAACTCGCCTTCGACTGGACGACCCAGATGCGAGCAGACCATCACGGCTGCGCCCTTTTCCAGCGCGAGCTTGATGGTTGGCAACGACGCCAGGATGCGCGCATCACTGCTGACTTTGCCGTCCTTGATCGGGACGTTGAGGTCTTCGCGAATCAATACACGCTTACCTTGCAGGTCGAGCTCGGTCATCTTCAACACGGTCATGAGTGAATCCCTGTTTTTAATGTTGTGGGTCTGCGACGCGCAAAAAGTGCTCAGCGACGTCAAGCATTCGATTGGCAAAACCCCATTCGTTATCGAACCAGGCCAGCACGTTGACCAGCCTCGGGCCGGAAACTCGCGTCTGACTCGCATCAACGATGGCCGAATGAGGGTCATGGTTGAAATCACAACTGGCGTGCGGCAACTCGGTGTAGGCCAACAGTCCTTTCAACGGGCCACTGGTGGCGGCCTCGCGGAGCAGGCGGTTGATCTCAAGGGCATCGGTATCACGTGCGGTTTGCAAAGTGATATCGAGGCAGGACACGTTTACCGTCGGCACGCGAACTGCTTTGGCCTGAATTCGGCCCGCAAGTTCCGGAAGCAGCCGCTCAATACCGCGCGCCAGACCAGTGGACACCGGAATAATCGACTGGAAAGCCGAGCGCGTACGGCGTAGATCCTCATGGTGATAGGCGTCTATCACCGGCTGATCGTTCATTGCCGAGTGGATCGTGGTGATAGTGACGTATTCCAGCCCGACAGCCTGATCCAGCAGACGCAGCAAGGGCACGCTGCAGTTGGTGGTGCAGGATGCGGCGGAAACCAAAAGCTCGCGCCCCGTCAGCTTCTGCTGATTGACGCCGAACACAATCGTGGCGTCGACGTCGACTTCGCTGGCCATCGGCTGGGAAAACAGCACCCGTGGCGCGCCAGCGTCAATGAAGCGCTGGCCGTCTTCACGGGTGTTGTAGACGCCTGAACATTCGAGCACCAGATCAACTTCCAGCGCCGCCCAGTCGACGCCTTCCGGCGTCTCGCTGCGCAGCACTCTGATCTTGTGATCATTGATATGCAGGTATTGCCCTTCGACCCGCACTTCGCCGGGGAACCGGCCGTGTGTGGAGTCAAAGCGCGTGAGGTATTCGAGACTGGCCATGTCGGCCAGATCGTTGATGGCAACCACTTCAAACCCGGCCTTGGCCCCTCGCTCGCAAAGTGCGCGCACGACGCAACGTCCAATACGACCGTAGCCGTTGAGTGCAACTTTGTAAGGGCGGTGCTGGGGCATGGGGTTCTCGTTGGGCAAACTACCAAGCGAAATCTGTGGGAGCAGGGCTTGCCCGCGATAAGGTCAACTCGGTCTCAAGCACCGTGTTGACCTTATCGCGGGCAAGCCCTGCTCCCACAAGGGTCCGCTTCAGCAGGTAAATCGCTATCAGTCTTCCAGCAGCTCTTCAGCCTGACCCAGGATGTTTTCCAGGGTGAAGCCGAACTCTTCGAACAGGGCTGGCGCAGGGGCCGACTCGCCGAAGGTGGTCATGCCGATGACGCGACCTTCCAAACCGACGTACTTGTACCAGAAGTCCGCATGAGCAGCTTCGATGGCGATACGAGCGCTGACTTGCAGCGGCAGAACCGCTTGCTTGTAGCCCGGATCCTGAGCATCGAAGACGCTGGTGCATGGCATGGAAACCACACGCACGTTGCGACCCTGAGCGCTGAGTTTGTCGAATGCCTGAACGGCCAGACCCACTTCCGAACCGGTAGCGATCAGAATCAGTTCTGGTTCGCCAACGCAGTCACGCAGCACGTAACCACCACGAGCGATGTCCGCCAATTGGGCTTCGTCGCGAGCCTGGTGAGTCAGGTTCTGACGGGAGAAGATCAACGCCGACGGGCCGTCGTTGCGCTCGATGGAGTACTTCCAGGCCACTGCCGATTCCACAGCATCCGCAGGACGCCAGGTGTCCAGATTCGGCGTAGTGCGCAGGCTGGTCAGTTGCTCGATCGGCTGGTGCGTCGGGCCGTCTTCGCCCAGACCGATGGAGTCGTGGGTGAACACATACAGCACGCGCTTCTTCATCAGCGAGGACATGCGCACCGCATTACGGGCGTATTCCATGAAGATCAGGAAGGTCGCGCCGTAAGGGACGAAGCCGCCGTGCAGGGCGATACCGTTCATCATTGCGCCCATGCCGAACTCGCGCACGCCGTAATGCAGGTAGTTGCCGTTGGCGTCTTCGCCGGTGATGCTCTTGCAGCCTTTCCAGATGGTCAGGTTGGAACCGGCCAGGTCAGCCGAACCGCCGAGGAACTCAGGCAGCAACGGACCGAAAGCGCTCAGTGCATTCTGGCTGGCCTTGCGGCTGGCGATGGTTTCGCCCTTGGCGTTGACTTCAGCGACGTAGGCAGCGGATTTTTCAGCAAAGTCAGCTGGCAGCTCGCCGCTCATGCGACGGATCAGCTCGTTGGCCAGCTCAGGGAATTCGGCGGAGTAGGCAGCGAAACGCTGATCCCAGTCGGCTTCGGTCGCAAGGCCTTTCTCTTTGCAGCTCCACTCGGCGTAGATGTCAGCCGGAATGTCGAATGGACCGTGAGTCCATTTCAGGGCAGCACGGGTCAAGGCGATTTCTTCAGCACCCAGCGGAGCGCCGTGGGACTCTTCCTTGCCTTGCTTGTTCGGCGAACCGAAACCAATGGTGGTCTTGCAGCAGATCAGCGTCGGCTTGTCGCTTTTGCGAGCGGTGTCGATGGCAATCTTGATTTCTTCGGCATCGTGGCCGTCAACATTGCGGATGACCAGCCAGCCGTAGGACTCGAAGCGCTTCGGCGTGTCATCGGTGAACCAGCCTTCAACTTCGCCATCGATGGAGATGCCGTTGTCGTCGTAGAAAGCGATCAGTTTGTTCAGACCCAACGTGCCGGCCAGCGAGCCGACTTCGTGGGAGATGCCTTCCATCATGCAGCCATCACCCATGAACACGTAGGTGTGGTGGTCAACGATGTTGTGGCCTGGACGGTTGAACTGGGCCGCCAGCGTTTTCTCTGCAACCGCGAAACCCACGGCGTTGGCGAAACCCTGACCCAGTGGGCCGGTGGTGGTCTCTACGCCCGGGGTGTAACCGAATTCCGGGTGACCCGGCGTGCGGCTGTGCAGCTGGCGAAAATTTTTCAGGTCTTCGATGGACAGGTCATAACCGGTCAGGTGCAACAACGAGTAAACCAGCATCGAACCATGACCGTTGGACATGATGAAACGGTCACGGTCGGCGAAAGCCGGGTTGCTCGGGTTGTGCTTCAGATAGTCGCGCCAAAGTACTTCGGCGATATCCGCCATGCCCATAGGGGCACCGGGATGGCCGCTGTTGGCTTTTTGCACGGCATCCATGCTGAGTGCACGAATGGCGTTGGCACGCTCACGACGGCTGGGCATCGCTGATCTCCTGAGAACTGGAAAAGAATGGATCTGAAAAAGGCGAGCATTTTCCCTCAGGCACTGCCTGGGAGCAATGAAAGATAGCGGCTTGTGGTTGTTTTTCCTGCCCGCGCTTCGTTATTTGTTCATCCACGATGCACTCCCGCCCCGGAACAACGGCCCAGGCAGCCCTGAACTGGCCGCCCATCAACCAATATCAAAACTTTTTGATATTGCCCTTGCGACATCCCCGGTCGCTAACTAGACTGCCAGCCCTATGAACCTGCGCGTACCTGCAATTCGCCACGACGACAGCGACGACCTTTCTGCCTTGTGCAAGGCCGGCGGCGACCCGCTGCGATTGAATGTATTGCGCGCATTGGCCAACGACTCGTTCGGCGTGCTGGAACTGGCGCAGATATTTGCCATTGGTCAGTCCGGCATGAGCCACCATCTCAAGGTGCTGGCCCAGGCGGATCTGGTTGCAACGCGACGCGAAGGCAATGCCATTTTCTACCGACGCGCCCTGCCCCATACCGGACAACCGGGTGGCAGATTGCATGCAGCCATACTGGATGAAGTCGACATGCTGGCTCTGCCCGGCGATGTGCAGTCGCGTATCGGCCTGGTGCATCGTCAACGGGCCAACGCCAGTCAGGATTTCTTCGCCCGTACGGCGGAAAAGTTTCGCGCCCAGCAAGACTTGATCGCCGGGCTTGCCCAGTATCGGGAAAGCCTGCTGTCGTTGCTGGACAAGCTGAACTTCGGGCCACAAGCGACGGCTCTGGAAGTCGGGCCGGGAGATGGCGGGTTTCTGCCAGACCTGGCACGGCGCTTTCGGCACGTGACGGCGCTGGACAACAGCCCGGCGATGCTGGAAATAGCCCGTCAGCTTTGCGCTGCACAGGCATTGGCTAATGTAGAACTGAAACTCGCCGATGTACTGAATGCCGTGGATGTCAGCGCCGATTGCGTGGTGCTTAACATGGTACTGCACCATTTCGCTGCACCGGCAGATGCACTCAAACAACTGGCAACTCTGTTGCAACCGGGCGGTAGCCTGTTAGTGACAGACTTGTGTAGCCACGATCAGAGCTGGGCCAAGGAGGCCTGTGGCGATCTCTGGTTAGGGTTTGAACAGGAAGATCTGGCCCGTTGGGCCATCGCTGCGGGGCTAGTTCCCGGGGAAAGCCTCTATGTAGGCTTACGTAATGGTTTCCAGATTCAGGTCCGCCATTTTCAGCGACCGGCTGGCAACACTCACCATCGGTAAAATTCAGGAAACCCGTAGAGATGAGCGAATACTCCCTTTTCACCTCCGAGTCCGTGTCCGAAGGGCACCCAGACAAAATCGCCGACCAGATTTCCGATGCGGTTCTGGATGCAATCATTGCTCAGGACAAACACGCTCGCGTAGCCGTTGAAACCCTGGTCAAGACCGGTGTTGCCATCGTTGCTGGCGAAGTGACCACCAGCGCCTGGGTTGACCTCGAGCAGATCGTTCGTGATGTGATCAGCGACATCGGCTACACCAGCTCCGACGTCGGTTTCGACGGTGCTACCTGCGGCGTGATGAACATCATCGGCAAGCAGTCCCCTGACATCAACCAGGGTGTTGACCGTGCCAAGCCTGAAGATCAGGGCGCTGGCGACCAGGGCCTGATGTTCGGCTACGCCAGCAACGAAACTGCTGAACTGATGCCTGCGCCAATCGCGTTCTCGCACCAGTTGGTGAAGCGTCAGGCTGAAGCCCGTAAATCCGGCCTGCTGCCTTGGCTGCGCCCGGATGCCAAGTCGCAAGTGACTTGCAGCTATGAGAACGGCAAAGTCGTCGGCATCGACGCCGTCGTTCTGTCGACCCAGCACAACCCTGAAGTTTCCTACAACGATCTGCGCGAAGGCGTGATGGAATTGATCGTCAAGCACGTGCTGCCAGCTGAGCTGCTGCACAAGGACACCCAGTTCCACATCAACCCGACTGGCCAGTTCATCATTGGCGGCCCGGTAGGTGACTGTGGTCTGACCGGTCGCAAGATCATCGTCGACAGCTACGGCGGCATGGCCCGTCACGGCGGTGGCGCGTTCTCCGGCAAGGATCCATCCAAGGTTGACCGTTCGGCTGCTTACGCTGGCCGTTATGTTGCCAAGAACATCGTTGCCGCTGGCCTGGCCGAGCGCTGCGAGATTCAGGTTTCCTACGCTATCGGCGTCGCACAACCGACTTCGATCTCGTTGAACACCTTCGGCACCGGCAAGATCAGCGATGACAAGATCATCAAACTGGTCCGCGACATCTTCGACCTGCGCCCATACGCGATCACCACCATGCTCGACCTGCTGCACCCGATGTATCAGGAAACCGCAGCCTACGGCCACTTCGGTCGCACGCCGCAAACCAAGACCGTTGGTAACGATACGTTCACCACGTTCACCTGGGAAAAAACCGACCGTGCCGACGCCCTGCGCGCCGCTGCCGGTCTGTAATACGCTTTAAGTTTCAGGCGTAACAAAAAGCCCCTGGCGACCGTGGTCGTCAGGGGCTTTTTGGTTTTAGCCAGGTAAATCCAACCTGTAGGAGCGCGCTTGCCCGCGATCGCGTCTGCACAGGCGATATATTCATCGACTGGCAGACCGAATCGCGGGACAAGCGCGCTCCTACAGATCCCTGTTTGCCGCGCAACAGCGCTGTGTCAGGGACGCTGGACGGCCTCCTACAGGAAATCCCAGTCCAGTTCCTAAGCCCTTCTGGCCACCAACAACACCGAAGCCGCACTGGCCAGCAAACCCGCACACACCCGATTGAACAATCGCTTGCCACTGGGCCGCGCAAACAGTCGGCGGGCGTGAAGGCCCATCCAGGCATAGATCGCAATCGCGAGGCATTCCAGCACCAGAAACAAAACGCCGAGTACAGCGAACTGCTCCGTCACGGCTCCAGCCTGATCAACGAACTGCGGCAGGAAAGCGGTAAACAACAGAATCGCCTTCGGATTACCGATGGCCACCAGAAACTCCTGCCGAGCCAGACTGAACAGGCCCTTGCCTGAACCGATCACTCCGCCCTCTTCCTCAGGGCTCGCCCGCCACAACTGCACTGCCAGATAAAACAGGTATGCCGCACCGACGATCTTGATCGCATGGAACAACCACTCCGACGTGTGCAGCACCGCAGTCAGCCCCACCGCCGCCAGCGCAATCATGATGGCGAAGGCCAGCAAACGTCCCAGCCCGCCAATACAGGCCCGGGCAAAGCCATAACGAGTCGCGTTACTGATCGAAAGCAGGTTGTTGGGGCCGGGCGCCATGTTCAGCGCAAAACAGGCCGGCACGAAAACCGCCAGAGTCGAGATATCCATGAATCACCATCAGCACTTGGATAAGGGAATCGTAATAGTGCAGGCAGCTTTTCACTCTTCAAAGACACAGTCGCGGATCAAAAAAGCCGCATCTGTACTGGCTGAATAATTCAGTAATCAGCGCAACCAGACATGTCACCCAGCGCTGGCTAGCCTCACCTGCACCCCTTCAAGCAAGGATGCTTCGATGCGCATATTGGCCGCAATCACCCTCACGCTCGCCAGCCTTACGACCCATGCCAGCTCATGCCCCGACTGGACGCCCGCCAAAGCCCGGCACTCAATCACCACCCTGCAAACACAAATCGCCGCATGGGATGACAGCTATCACCGCCAAGGCATTTCGCTGATTGCCGATGAAATTTATGACCAATCCCGCCAGCGGCTTGAGTTCTGGCGATCATGTTTTGCCAAGCCGGTCAGCGAAGCCGATAACCCGCTGAAAACTGCCAAAGGGACGGTTCCTCATCCTGTTCCGCACACGGGCGTCAACAAGCTCATCGATGAAGCCGCAGTGCGCGACTGGCTCAAGGGTCGCACTGACCTGTGGATTCAACCCAAGATTGATGGGGTGGCGGTAACTCTGGTCTATGAGCGCGGAGAACTGCTTCAAGTGATCAGTCGCGGCGATGGCGTTGCGGGACAGGACTGGACCGGACATGCGCAACACATTGCTGCCATTCCTGCGCACCTGCCCTGGCAGGAAACCCTGGTGCTGCAAGGTGAGTTGTATCTGCGTCTGGAAAACCATGTGCAAGCCCGGGCCGGAAGTGTGAACGCGCGCAGCAAAGTCGCCGGCATGCTGGCTCGTAACGAATTACTCACCGAAGAGGCTGACCTGATCGGCTTGTTCGTGTGGGACTGGCCCGCGGGGCCGATCTCCATGACCGAACGCATGACAGGCTTGAAGGCATTGGGCTTCGACGACAGCGCTCAATACAGCCAGCCGCTGGAAAGCTTTGCTCAGGCGCATCACTGGCGCGAGCATTGGTATCGCAACCCGCTGCCGTTTGCCACTGATGGCGTCATCATCCGTCAGGGGGAGCGTCCAGCGGTACAGCGCTGGCAAGCCAAGGCACCCTATTGGATCGCGGCCTGGAAATACCCCTTCGCTCAAGCGCTGGCAGAAGTGCGCAAGGTCAACTTCAACATCGGCCGTAGCGGCAAGATAACCCCCGTGCTGGAGTTGGAGCCTGTGCGCCTGGATGACCGGCAGATCAGTCGCATCAGTGTGGGTTCGCTGCAACGCTGGCAGACGCTGGATATAAGACCCGGCGATCAAGTGTCGGTGAGTCTTGCAGGCTTGACCATCCCGCGGCTGGACAGCGTCGTTTCACGCAGTGTTGAGCGCAGCGACTTGCAGATTCCCGAGGCCAAAGACTTTCATGCCCTCAGTTGCTGGCAACCCGGCCCTGGCTGTGAAAGCCAGTTTCGCGCAAGGCTTGCCTGGCTCAGCGGCAAGAAAGGTCTGGCGCTGACCGGAGTCGGTCCCGGTACGTGGGACAACCTGATCAGCGCCGGGAAAATCAACGGTTTGCTCGACTGGCTGACCCTTGAAAAAGAACAGCTTGCTAACATTTCCGGGCTCGGTGAGCGCAGCAGCGCTAAACTGCTCGACAGTTTGCAGGAGGCTCGCACCAGGCCGTTTGCTTTGTGGCTAAAGGCTATCGGCCTGCCGCCCACGGGGAATGCTCATCTGGGCGAGCAGTGGAGTGAGTTGGAGAAGAGAACGGCGCAGCAATGGCAAATGGAGCCGGGCATAGGCTCGGGTCGTGCCAGTCAGTTGGTCGCCTTCTTCCAGCATCCACAGGTTCAAGCCTTGGGTGAGCAATTACGAGCCCAGGGTATTTCAGGTTTTTAAAGTGCCGGGAGTTTAGTTATCAAGCCCGGACGTTATGGTTTTCAAAAGGAGTTCATATGAAGGTTTTTTCACCACTGGTTCTGCTGACCTGCTGCAGCCTGCTCGCGAGCCCGCTTCTGGCAGCTGAAACAGCACCGGAAGCCAGCGGATGTGTGGTCAAAAGTCAGGAAATCAGCAAAAAGATTGAAGAAGCAAAAACCGAGGGCGACAAGCCTCAGCAAGCCGGTCTGGAAAAAGCCCTGAGCGAAAACAACGCGAACTGCACCGAAGCTTCGCTGCTCAAGGAACACGAACAGAAGGTGCTGGACGCCAAGCGTGAAGTCAAAAAGCGCGAGTCTGACCTGAGCAAAGCCATGAGCAAGGGCGACCCGGACAAAATCAACAAGCGCAAAGACAAACTGGCCGAATCCCGCAAGGAACTGCAAGAGGCCCAGACAGAACTGGAAGACCTTCAGCCACAGGATTGAATCCAGTACTGCGCAATCCTTTGAACTCAAATGTATTCCCTGTAGGAGCGCAGGAGCAGCGCGAGGCCGCGATAGAGTTCTGTCAGACACACCGCTATCGCGGCCTCGCGCTGCTCGTGCGCTCCTACAGACCCTGCGGCTGCATCAATTTCAATGATCACGAAACTCTTTATGACACGCCTCACACTCCGCCTGAACCTTGTTCATGGCCGGTGTCAGGGTGCTGGATTTGAAAGGGCGCTCCTTACTCGCGACGGCCAATTCAGCAGTCGCTGACTCCAGCGAACGCGCCAGTTCCTGAAAACGCGCCTGCTTTTGCCAAACGGCGTCCGTGGCGCTGGTGTGATCGGTCTCTTTGACTTGCGGGAAGTGTTTCCACGGCTGGTGAGACAGGCTGTCGAGCTTGACCGCGCCGTCTTCAAATCGCTGACCATCGAACGCCACCCGCCCCCGCAACATGCCACCCAAGTCTTCGCTGGTCTTGAGCATGTCCTTGAAGATTGCCTTGCGCTGGGCCAACGGAGAGCTCGGGTCTACACCTCCACACGCGCTCAAGGTCAGGCAGGCGAGCAACACAGCACACCATCTTTTCAAAGTTGTATCCAGCAGGGTCCGCAGAAACGACGGCCAGTATCCTCGGCCGTCCTTTAAAGACCAAGCGCTGGATTGCCGCAGTCAGGCAGGCAGCGGCGTTGCTGAGGCGATGAACAGCCCGATGATCAGGCCAATGCCTACCAACCACGCGATCGAGCGCAGTGCAGCCCAGTCAGCCAGATAAAAAATGATGTAGAGCAGTCGACTGGTAATGAACAACACAGCAACCACGTCGATTGTCACCAACTGTGCATTACCCGCAATGTGGGCGATGATCACTGCGGCGGCAAAGCCCGGCAGGATCTCGAAGCTGTTGAGCTGCGCCGCATTGGCACGCGCAGGCAAACCTTCGAGGTTATTCAGGAAATTACGCGGGTTGTGATTGTGCTTGCCATTGAACTTGCCACTGGAAAACTTGGCGATGCCTGCACAAACGATCGGCAGAAGAATCGCGACCAATACGCACCAGAATGCAACCGTCATAGCAGAATCCTTATAGTTTGATTTTCATAACCAGCATGCCGAGCAGAACCAGTCCACATGCTAAGAGGCGGGGCCGGCCAAAAGGTTCTTTCAGATAGCGCATACCAAACAGCACTACAAGAATCACGCTGACCTCGCGCAAGGCCGCAGCTTCCGCCACCGAGCCCAACTGCATCGCCCACAACACCAGAGCGTAGCTGAGCAACACGCATAAGCCGACGCTTAGCCCTAGCCTCCATTGCTCACGCCAGAACAGGCTGAACGGTGCACGCTTATGGGTGATTGCCAGCAACGGAAAAGGCCAGGCGCTGATCAGCGTCAGCCAGACCAGATAATCCAGCGGATGCACGCCCATCTGCAGGGCCTGGCCGTCGATCCAGGTGTAGCAACCGATGCACACCCCGATCAACGCCACCACCGGCAGCAGCGACCAGGGCAGTCGATCACCGCCACCGCCCTGCCAGAGCAGGCAGATCATGCCGCAAGGGATCAGCAGAATGCCAAGGATTTGCTGGGTACTCAGTTCTTCTCCGACAAATATCAAGGTGAGGGCCAGCACCACCAGCGGCGACAGCCCCCGCATCAGCGGATAGACCAACCCGAGGTCGCCGACTCTGTAGGCTTGAATCAGCAAATACCGGTACAGCAACTCGAACAACGCCGAGGCGATCATCCATGGCCAGATGGCAGCAGGCGGCGGCTCAACGAACGCTACCGCCAGCACCGCAAACAGCAACGCCACAAAATCCATACTGGCGATGACCAACAAACGCTCACCGCTGAATTTGATCAGGGTATTCCACGTCGCGTGCAGTATCGCCGCGATCAACACCAAAGCCGTAGCCAGCAAAACGCTCTCCCTGTTTCACATTCAGATTGCACTACCTGACACCACAAACCACATCGGACTTGTAGGAGTGAACTTGTTCGCGAACGGCTGCGCAGCAGTCGTAAATCTGACGACCCGATTCCAGCAAATGCACCGAGTCGCGGCCATTGCTGCCGCTTCGCGCCAGATCGCGAACAAGTTCACTCCTACCGGGGTCTACGCGGTCTCAGTAGATCGGTTGTCACACCTTGTCCAACCTTCGCCAATGAGAATCCTTACGATTAACGTTTAACCCCGCATCGTAAGGAAGTTCCATGCATTCTGTTTTTCGTTTGCGACCCACTGTCGCCATGACGAAGCTCGCGTTGGCGTGCCTCATCGCCCAAAGCGCCTGCGTTCAGGCTCAAGAAAACACCGCCGCCCCGGCGATCACTCTGGAAGATGTGACCGTTACCGCTGCCGGTTATGAGCAGAGCGTAGAGGATGCACCGGCTTCTGTGACAATCATTACCGGCGATGAACTGCGCAAGCGTTCGTTCCGCGATCTGACGGACGCCCTGCGCGACGTTGAAGGTGTGACCGTCAATGGTGGCGCCAACGAAACCGACATCTCGATTCGCGGCATGCCGGCTGATTACACCTTGATTCTGGTCGATGGCAAACGCCAGAGCGCTCGTGAATCCAGGGTCAACGGCAACTCGGGTTACGAGCAGAGCTTCATCCCGCCCGCCGAAGCCATCGAACGGATCGAAGTGGTGCGCGGCCCGATGTCCTCCCTGTATGGCTCGGATGCCATCGGCGGCGTTATCAACGTCATTACCCGCAAAGTCTCAACCGAATGGGGTGGCTCGGTCACTTACGACTATTCGGCACGCCAGCACAGCGATCAGGGCAATGCACGACAAACCCAGTTCTACCTCAATGGTCCGCTGATTCAGGACACCTTGGGGCTGCAAGTCTGGGGTCGCTATCTGGATCGCCAGGCTGACGATGACGTGGAGGAAACCAATGGTTTCAGCAAAGCCGACCATAAGGACCTGACCGCACGCCTGGCTTTCACCCCCACCATCGACCACGACATCCTGCTGGAGGCCGGTGCCACCCGCCTTAAAAACGGCGACGGCGTGAGTCCTAACTGGGCAACTCGCGAGCAGGAAAACAACCGTGATCACTGGTCGATCTCTCACCAGGGACGTTGGGATTGGGCCACGTCGGACGTTTCGTTCGCCCAGGAAGAATCCAGCCGTAAAGGCGTAGCCAGCGCAACACAGCGCGACGTCCTGGGTCGCAAGCCTACTGTGAAGAACTCGGTGTTTGACGCCAAGCTGGTGATCCCGACCGAACACAACATCACCACCACCGGCCTGCAATGGAACGAAACCACGGTCACTGACTGGAACCAGGGTTTGGGCGACCGTGTGAACTACGAGTACTCCGTGGTGCAGAAAGCACTGTTCGCCGAAAACGAATGGACGATGACCGACACTTTCGCGTTGACCACCGGCCTGCGTATGGACCATCACGAACAATACGGCGTGCATTTCAGCCCGCGTGTTTATGGCGTGTGGCATGCAACCGACGACTGGACCATCAAAGGCGGCGTGGCTCGCGGCTTCAAGGCTCCGGAATTGCGTGCAGTAATCGAGGACTACGCCGTCCTGCGCCGCAACACGTTCGCGATGCTCGGTAACCCGGACCTCAAGCCTGAGACGAGCACCAACTACGAGCTGTCGGCACTGTGGTCCAATCGCAATAACCTGTCGGCTGGCGCAACAGTGTTCTACAACGACTTCAAGGACAAGTTGTCCACGGTGACCACCGATCAATTCTTCGGTCCGTACATCATCATGGAACGGGTCAACGTCGACAAAGCTGTGATTCAGGGAGCGGAGCTGAACGGACGCTGGGACATCACGTCTGCTCTGGCACTGAAAGCCAACTACACCTACACCGACTCGGAGCAAAAATCCGGTGCCAACGCAGGCGCACCGCTGGCATTGACGCCTAAGCACAAAGCCAACGTACGCACTGACTGGACGCTGTCCGACAAGACACAGCTCTGGGCAGCGGTGAATTACTACGGTGAAGAATACGGCAACACCATCACCGCTGAATCCTCACCGGGATACACCACGGCAGACTTCGGCGGCTCGTATGAGCTGACCAAAAATGTCTCGTTCAACGCCGCGTTGTACAACCTGACCGACAAGCGTCTGGACGACGAAACCTACGGCACCGTGAACTACGGCCGCACGCTGTGGGCGTCGACGACAGTGCAGTTTTAAGGCCGCACTCACTGTGGATGGAAATATATTCCCCTGTGGGAGTCGCCCCGGTGTCCCTGACACCACGCTGTCGCGCAGCAAACACGGACCCTGTAGGAGTGAGCTTGC
>NZ_JAWHNU010000091.1:0-16355 GCF_032582135.1 Pseudomonas syringae group sp. J309-1
CTGTCAGATTCCGGAAATTGAGCCCGGTTGACTATCTAGAGGTGGGAGCGAATTCATTCGCGAAAGCGGCATGTCGGACGATGGAGATGTATCGGATGTACCGACCCTTCGTGAATGAATTCGCTCCCACAGGTTTTTGCCTGACGCCGATGAATACCCGTTTCCTCCTTTGCAGCGACCAACGGACTGTCATGTCTGACAGTAGACGCCCTGTTTTTTTCGTCCCACAGTGGTCCTGGACTGAAGGAGGTCCTTCAGCTCTTTAACCCTGTACGGGCATGTTCAGTATTTGGCGAGTTGGAGGCAATTGCTTATTACAGGGATTGAGGTTTTTAACTCAGGGAGTTAGATCATGGAATATATACAGAATGGTGACTTCGGTACCGGCAAGCTGGACCCTTGGCGTCCCGTGATGGGTTCCACAATTGATATTGTCGAAGAGGATGGTCGCTATCATGCGGTACTAAACGACAGTGACAAGTTGAACCAAAGCGTTCGAATCGCGGATGTACAACCCCGGCGGTTCTTGCTCGCCATTGAATTGAAAGTGGTCAATGGTACTGAGGAGGATAAAGGGCAAGTGCACTTGCTTTGGTCATCGAATGCCATATTCAGGACGTACTATCCTGCTGTGTCTGATGACTGGGCGACCACGACGTTTGATTTGTTTGTCTCGAATGTAGCGACTACCAACAATATCGAGGTACTGGTTGAGCCTCGATTCACCAAGGAGGTTTTGGTGAGAAGAGTTTCCCTCAGCGATGAGCGATAACGCAAACACTGACGCAGCCTAAGTGTGGAGTCGCTTGGGTAAGCGTGTGATGTTTTGAACACATGCAGGAGAGAATTCATTCGCGGATGACCCCTTCGCGAATGAATTCGCTCCCACAGGGCTGTGCCTGACGCCGACAAATTGAGCTCAGGTACCGATCTGAGGTGGGAGCGAATTCATTCGCGAAAGCGGCATGTCGGGCGATGGATATGCATCGGGTGTACCGTCCCCTTCGCGAATGAGTTCCCTCCCACAAAACGCTTAACCACGGCCCTGCTTGTACTCCACCAGCCCCGGCAACAGCTGTTTATCAATCGCCTGTCTCACCGCCGGTAATATCGTCGCGCTGCCGGTCAGCATCTGCTCCACCAGGCGCTTCAATGCGGTGGCGCGACCGTCGGTCAGGCCGCATACAACTTGCGCGCAGGCCTGCTCGGCAGTTGCGCCCGCAGGCACTTCGAAGCCAATTGATCGTAGCTGGCTGATCAGATCTTCCTGGTCAATCAAGTCCGCGTGCATCATCCCGTGCGCTCCTTTTGGTGAGGTATGGAGCGATTCTGGTTGCGGCCAGGCATGGCGGCAAGAGGGTTGTCCGGCATGGCTATGATCAGGTCGTTTTTCGGCCAGGCCGCATGGGCCCTGCAGGCAAAAAAAGGGGCCATACAGGCCCCTGATTTTCACTACAACATTTACCAGTTGTAACGCACGCCCACATTAACACCCCAAGGCTGCTCGATATTACGGCCCTTCATGTAGTCGAAATCAGCATGCACCTGCAGTACATCCGTCAGTTGTGCCGCAATGCCCAGACCCAGCTCACCGCGTGTGCCCGACAAGTCATTGGTGAAGCGTGATTCATTGATCT
Organism: Pseudomonas syringae group sp. J309-1; assembly: GCF_032582135.1. NCBI lineage: Bacteria > Pseudomonadati > Pseudomonadota > Gammaproteobacteria > Pseudomonadales > Pseudomonadaceae > Pseudomonas > Pseudomonas syringae group sp. J309-1. The sequence continues at coordinate 1,638 of NZ_JAWHNU010000091.1, forward strand.
TCACCTTGTTGGAGGTCACGAACTCGCGAGCCACCGCTGCTTTGACGTAAGGCTGAACGAAGCCACCATCATCCAGCGCAAATTTACGACCCAAATGGCTGCCGACTTTACCGAGCAGTGAGTCAGCTTTATTGCTGCGAGCCTCAAGTCCATTATCGAGTTTGTAGTCTTCACCGCTGACCCAAAGACCAGACACCTGCGCATAGGGCTCAACGAACCAGTTTTCACTGAATGTGATGTGCTTTCCCGCTTCAACGGAAGCACCCACGCCGTAGTTGTTGTAATCGCCCTTGCTCTTGCCCCCGTCACGCATGGTCACGTCGGCCGAGTTCTGGAAGCGGTTGGCCTTGATCAACGCATCAATATAGAAACCGTTATCCGCCAGCCAGGTGCTGTACGCGCCGACATAGTAGCTGTCGACCTTACCTTTGTTGCCCGCCTTGAGATCCAGATCGGATTTGCTATAACCGCCCATCAGGCCGACCAGCCATTGCCCGTTGCTGCTGGAAATCGGCAGATCGGCACCGAAGGAAATACCTTGCTGCTGCTGCGAGTACTCAATGCCACCCGCGGCCGACATGTTGTGTTTGTTGCCATAGGTGCGCATCCAGCCGCCACCCTGATTGCTGTCGGTGCGCAGTTCGCCCATGCGGCTACGCAGTGTTGCTGCTTCGCCATACCAAACAGTTGGTGCTGCGCTGAACAAACCGATCGCAACTTCAGTGCTCTTGGAGACGGTGCCTGTCTGAACCAGGAACCAGTCATTACCGCTGGCACCATCGCCACGTTGTTGCAGTTCATAGGAATAGGCACCGGCATCTACCAGGCCGTCTGCACTATCAACGGCGAACTGCGCATCGCCATTATCGATATGAATCAACTGACGTTCGTCGCCGCCCGCCACCGGTTGTGCGCCGGTATTTTCCACTTGCAGTTTGTGAGCACCGGTCGCGTTGCCGGATACGTTCAGCGAGTCGCCAGTTCCGGCAGCCAGATCGGTGCCGAGCGCGAAGGTGCCGTTGCCGGACAGCTCTTTAACGTCCAGTTGATGGAAGCTGGCATTGCCGTCGGTGCCACGCAGATCAACCATACCGTCATTCAGATTCAGCTTGCCAACGCTGGAGGAACCTTCCATGACCCATAGCGATGAGTTATCAATGGTCAACGACGTGGCGTTGGTGATGGTGCCGGTAAGGCTGGCGCTGTTTTTCAGGTCCAGATTGGCAGTAGAACCCGCGACAACGACAACGTCACCGATCAAGCGACTGTTGCTCACGTTGAAGTTCGCCGTGGCATTGCCTTGTACGTCCAGAATGACACCGTTGCCACCCGTCAGCGTAGAGCCGTTGGCCACATCGATATCGGTCGCGGTATCAAACCCCGGACTACCGGCTACCAAAAGGGCACTGCCGTTTATCCCTTCAATGTGTGAACCGTCGATCTGTAGCCGGGGTTCAATCGTGCCGCCGCTACTTGGCTGTGAGAACAGAACGGCGCCGTTATTGTCGCCCTTGACTGTGCTGCCTTCGAGGACCTGAGCGCTGGCGCCGGCAAGCACAAGGCCGACCCCACCTTCGATAAAGCCTACAGAATCGGCGCCGTCGTTGCCGATGACATCAGTATTGCGCAGCACCAGCGTGGCATCATCCGTGACATTGATGCCCCGGCCGACACCGGAAACCAGGCTGTTGCTGACCGTGGCTGCTGAACTATGCGTGAGCCCCTGCAAGCGAATGCCCCAGCTTTCACTGCTGGAAGAGGTAGAGGTCGCAATGATGGTCGCGTTATCGATAGTTGCGGTGCTATCAATGAGCGTAATGCCGCTGGTGTCGACCGCATCTGCCCGGCCGTTATCGATGAAAAGCCTTGAGCCTTGGTGCGCGATGATATCTTTGGTCGCGCCTTCGTTGCTCACGTGAAGTTCCGAGTTTTCCTTCAATTGATAGTCTTCGACGGCGTCACCCTTTACGACGTAGAACTTGCCGCCAACGGGGACCTCTACTGCTTCAACCTGCCCAAGCGGAATCAATGTGCCGATCAGCGACAACGTGAGACACCCTCGGAAAGAGGGGGAGTAGTAAAATTTCATAATTATTTAGCACCCTGCGTCCGCGTTCACGAACTGGTTTAAGTGAGGGCGCTATTAGACAGAAGCTTCCTACAGTAATCGGTAGGCTGCTTCCGACGTAAATGTAGGAAACGTCCTATAAGTTAAATTTCGCGTCGAATAATAATTATCTAACTCGTTTACCACGCGTATCGGATGCCTATATTGACCCCCCAAGGTTGTTCGATATTGTCACCTTTGCTGTAATCCACGTCTGCATGCACCTGTAGTACGTCGGTCAATTGAGCCGCCACACCGGCACCTACCTCTCCTCGTGTTCCGGACAGGTCATCACTGAATGTCGTGCTGTTAACCTTGACCTTGTTGCTGTGCGCAAATTCCTGCGCGCCGGCCACTCGTACATAAGGTTGTACAAATCCTCCGCGCTGTAGGTCGATGGTCCGCCCCAGGTACGTGCCGACCTTGCCTAGCAGTGAATCCGCGTGATTACTCCGGGCCTGCATGCCGTTATCGAGTCCATAATTTTCACCGGACACCCAGAGGCTTGAAAGCTGCACGTAGGGCTCGACGAACCATTTATCTGCAAGGGCGATATGCTTGCCACTCTCGATCGAGCCCCCGACACCATAATTGTCGTACTTGCCCTCTGCCTTGACGCCGTTACTCATGAGCACATCTGCCTTGTTCTCGAAACGATTGGCCTTGATGACCGCATCAACGTAGTAGCCGGAGGTAGAAATCCAGGTGCTGTATAGCCCCAGGTAGTAACTGTTTACCTCCCCGGAGGTGCCATTTTTCAGGTCCAGATCTGATTGACTCAAGCCGCCCATCACGCCCACCAGCCATTGCCCATCCGCGCTGGGCAGCGGTGTATCGACGCCCAGGGACACCCCCTGTTGGGTTTGTTGATAACTCACTTGATCGGCCGCCGAGACATTGAATTTGTTGCCGTAGGCGCGCGCCCAGGTACCGCCCTCCGTGCGACCGGTGCGCAATTCACCCATGCGGCTGCGCAACGTGCTCAATTCGCCGTACCACACGGTAGGTGCAGCGCTGAACAGCCCTACAACCGCCCGGGTGCTGGGTGTAATAATGGGGTCTCCGGGATTTCCTGGGTCAGGGTTGGTGGTGTTGGCCTGCACCAGAAACCAGTCGGTGCCTCGTTTCTGAAGTTCATACTGAAAGGTGCCCACATCCACGGCACCCTCGGGAATCGCGAATACCCCGTCGCCGCTGCCCGTATGCACGACTTGTTGAGCATGGTCCTCCTGAATGGGGTCTACCCCCGTATTTTGTACGGCCAGTGTATGACTGCCGGTTGCACTGCCCGTCACGTTGATCAAGTCACTCAAGTGACCCGCCAGGTCAGTGCCTATTGCAAAGGTCCCGGCTCCGGAAAGCGCCCCAAGGGTAAGTACACGAAAGCCCGCATTGGCACCGCGCAGATTAACGGTCCCGCCGTTCAGTGCCAGGCTGCCCACGGACGAATCGTTGACCATGTTCCAGCGAGAGGTCGAGTCCATATTCATGCTCTGGGCATTGCTCACGGTGCCCGTTAACGTGCTGTTGTTACTCAGGTTGATCGCCGCCGGGGTCGCCGCATCCTGAACGATATCGCCCGTCATCTGGCTTTGGTTCAGGTTCAGTCTCCCGATGTTGCTCAATTGACCGGTAAACGTGGACTGGTTGCTCAGCGAAACCGAAGCAACTGACCCGCTGCCCTCGACAACCGCGCCGGTGAATGAACTACTGTCGATAGCCAGGCTGCCGATGTTTGACATCGTGCCGGTATAGGTAGAGTTGGCGGCCATTGTCACCGGCACGGTCGAACCCGCCGGTACGCTCAGGTTTCCGGTCACGGCGCTGGCATTCATGTCCAGGCTGTTAATGTCTGTCAGGTTGCCCGTAAGGCTGGAATTGTTCCGTAAATCGATATCAGCAATGTTGTTATTGAACACCTGCACATTGCCGATGAGGGTACTGCTGTCAACGATGAAGTCGAGCGTGGAGATACTTGAACCTGCGGTACCCCCTTGTTCGCCGACCTGCAAAATCGTGGCATTTCTCGCATTCAACACAGTGCCGTTGCGCACAGTGATGCTGGGCGTTGCCGGGATGCTCAAAGAGTCGACGAAAATCGCACTGCCCGCCGTGCCGGTCACGGTGCTGTTATCCAGTATCAGGGTCGGTGTGGGAAATGTGCCACCGTCATTGATGACGAGGACCCCACGGTTGCTGCCTGTGACCGTACTGCCACTCTCAACCGTCGCATTGCCCCCAAACAACACCAACCCGTAGCCATTATCGGTGAGCCCCCCGCCTGACCCAGAACCTGACACTTGGGTATTGACCAGCGTCGCCAGCCCGCCATACGCGACGTTTACTCCTCGGCCAAAGCCGTTGATGACGCTGTCGGTCACTGTGGCTGTTGAGGGTGCACCGGCCAGATTAGCCACGGTCAGGCCCATCCCTGCGGTGGCGTTGATGGTGGAGTTCAAAATTGTCGCAGTGCTGCTGTTTAACCGCACTCCGATTACATTGCCGTTACCCGCTACCGGCGTCACCGTAGCGCCGGACACATTAACCGTTGAGCCGTTGTCGGCACCAATGCTCAGTGTTTGTGCGCCGGGAAGCACGTTTAGCGTCGCAGTTTGCAGCGTCCAGAAGTCCAGTGGGAACGCTGGCCCTACATTAACGGTCTGGCCAGGTACAAGCGATAAACCGCTGGCTGACTCCGTCAGGGTGAGTGCAGCAATAAGACTGATCGTCCAGTAACGAGCTTTCATGGTGATGTCGATACTGTAGCGCATGTAATTTTTCTCCCCTGAATAAAACAGGAACCCGCATGACTGCGGGGGTTTATTCACACCCTCGGCCGCAATAATTCTCAGGTACGTTCCAGTGATCTAAAGGTTATAGCCGCGCAGTAGTTCGCTTAAACTATTTGGCGATAAGGGTTATCGCGTATTGGAATCGATATATTGCAAGTGGTTGAAAAAGTTAGGTAATTTTAAATTCGCCTAATTTGCTCACTGTCATTTATGACAGTGACAGTGCAAATAATCAGACTAATACTTTCGCCTCAGTCCTACAGGTACACAGGGAGTCACTGTAATGAAAGCGAGACAGAGTATTAATAATCAACCTGCGCAAGGGCCACTGCCTGGAGTGGAAGTGCCCTTTGTTTCCGAGGATGGCAAGTTACCTCATGATCAATGGGATCAAGATCTAAGAGTTTCAGTTCTTAATCATGATAGTTTTACCGACGGTACGATTATCTGGCTGACCCTTAACTCCGTCGTCTATGGCACCTCGCGTACGGTGGAAAGCGGGCATGTTGGCGACCCGTCCATACGCTACACATTCGAGGTGTCCAAAGACGACTTTCCTTCCGGGAATCCGCAGGTCGAAACCGCAATTAATTACAAGGTGCAATATCCGGGTACTGAAGGCACCTCTTCATCGCCGTTCACCTACACATTGATATTCGATAAACAGCCGCCTGGAGGTAATCCACTGGCTTATATCAATTTCACGCCTGAGCAGCTTCAGGGTATTTATCCGGACGATATTATTGAGGGTAACTTGCGCACGATTCTCCCCCCTTGGTCGGGTATGGCCTTGGGCGACAAACTGATTCCCTGGCTGGGCAATGCTGCCCCTGATGAAAGTAATGCCACTGAGGGGCTTATTCCGCAAGCCGAGATAGACATCGAGCAAGGCGACGTCGGGCGGCCAGTGGGTGTCTTGTTTCCGCAATCACATCTTGAAGCGTTGGGCGATATCCCCCAGCATTTCGGTTACCAACTCAGGGACGTAATGGGAAATGCCAGCGCTATTTCGCCCACCCGTGAGATTCCGGTTTATCTGCAAGTACCCGACATCAAACGTCCATCATCGGGTGGCAAAGCGCTGCCAGTTCCCCGCGTCACAAGGCAAAATCCTGCACTTGATCCGCTTAGTATAACGGGCACCAGGCCGAGTGATGGCAGGTTACCGAAGGCCATGTTGGGGGTACCGATTGCGGTCACTATTCCTTTACCTCCGACTCCGCGGCTAAACATGACAGCGCAATTGTTGCTCAATGGTTTTGAGCTCACTGATGCGATCGGCTCTCCTGTACCTATGTCGGATTCGGTACCTACCATCATAGAGATTGCGGTGGGTGACCAGCCAGACCTTACCCCAGCTGACTACCACGGTCTGATCTGGCGTCTGGATTACTGGCTGAGGGACAATAATTCGGGATCCGCAGGCCCGTCCTATAAGCAAGTACCGCTTATCTTCGACGGGTTTGCCCCGGGGGGGATTCCACCCGTTCCGGGCGCTATATCATTTACGCCAGAGCAAATGGAGGGCATCACCGAAGACGACATGGACGGTACTGCTGGCGGCCTTAAGGTCCATATGTCTTCGTGGTACGGCGAGGATTATGACGATCAGGTCGAGTTGTGGTTAGGGGATGGGCCAGCGCTCGCTGACGGCAGCTACATCGTCCCACTACCGCCCAAAGTGACGGCTCCTGGCTCTGGCCTGGACGTCCTGTTCCCTCGTGCATTGCTGGAAGCCTTCCCCCCTGGAGAGGTCTTTTTCGGCTACCGAGTGACGGATTGGGCGGGCCATGTCAGCGAATTGTCCTATACGACAGGGATTAACGTATTTCTCAACGGTTTGCCTGAAGCTCTTCTGGCACCGTTGATTCCAGAAGCTGCGCCTTACAATCCTGCAGACGGTACGGGCTTGCCAGCGGGTGCCGGGCTGTTGATATGGAATGAAGCTAATCCGACGACAAGGATTGATATCCCGACCTACACAAACGTCGCTGAGAATGACCGGGTTTATATCAAATGGAATACGCTCACCAATATTCCGCCGGTGCCAGTTCTGCAAACTGACATCGATAATGCCGTGACCAATGGTTATTTGCTGAGAATTGAACTGCAGTTCAAAGAATACGTCTTTCTTGATGCCGGCGGTGACAATATTGGGGTCGGATATGAAGTGCATGCGGCCAACGGCACGCCGCCGGTACCGTCTCCTCTTCAATATATCAATGTTGACCTGGAAACGCCGGGCGGGATAGTAGATCCTGACCCTGATAAACCAGAACATCCAAACATGCGGGGGCCGCAGCTGCTGAGCGACTTTGCGGGCAGTCAGCCTAATATCATTACTGCGCCAGCGTTTGCGTCGCCGGCCAAACTTACAGTGTTCAGGGCCGGTGCTATCAACTCGGCTTTGCCCATCTGGAAACTTGGCGATGTTATCAGTTTCTACTGGGGGGCCGATCATACTGATGATCCGGTGGACGTTGATATCGACGCAAGTAATGAGACGACTGATATCGTAATCCCCATACCGGCTACGATGATCCGTGATAACGGTCCTGGATCTGCCATTCCTTTGTATTACGTCATCACTCGTGAGCTACGACCTGGGCATTTTGTTACTGCCCAGTCGCTTGTCACCTTGCTTCAAGTTACCTCGCCAGATGCATTGCCAGGCGGACCGAACGATCTGGTCGCGGCCTACTTCCCGCAAGCTGTCTCAGGCGGAACATATAAGGTAATTCAACATGACGTGGGGCATGCCGGGACGACATTGCAGATTCCAACGCGAGGGGTATTGCATGTACAAAAAGGCGACTTTATCAGTGTCGACTTTGTGGGTGTGCTGAGCATGACAGACCCTACCGCCGCGCCCATTGAAGCTTCGCGGATCACTGTCACCGCTCACCCGATTGACGCAGATGATGACGCGCGTGGATATTTTGAAGTTCCTTTGCCGTATTCTAAAACTTACTTTATCTGCGAAAACCTGTCGACCACCAACTATAGGATCAGAAACAGCGCTGGAGAAAAAGCAGCGCTTCAAGAAGTTATTTTCTGGGCGCTTTATGAGGCCGGGTTGGGTTGTAAGTTGCCGTAAGTCAGGCTGGTTGATGTCGTCACGGGCTGGCTTGAACTACCAATAATCTTTAGTAAGGCAAGCCCGTGCTCAATTGTTAGGTGTCGAACTGTCATCACTCGCATCGTTTAAGGATGAGTATCATGAAAATTAATGACTTACCGGGCCCTAAGTCAGGTCGGGTTCTGGCCCCGCTGGTATTCCAGGGCATCAATGATTCGCCAGAGAACCCGCGTCTGGGGTTGGGCCACAATCAAATAGCAGATCCTAGCGCAGTCGTGGGGATTGTTGCCAAACTTCCCGACGTCAAGCGTGTGGGCGACCAATATACGCTGTATTGGGACGACGTTATTGTTCAGGAGTACGAACTCGATCAGACCATCATTGACAAGGGCTGGCTGAGTTTCAGCGTCTCGGCCAGCCTTATCGAAGTTCCACAAGGTGAGGTGTACTACTATCTTTTCTCCCCGGGAGCGGGCAGCTCTGACCAGTCGGTTTTACGTACCATCGCTGTCAAACGGCGTGTGCCGGGTGGCACTGATCTTAATCCCGACACCGGGATTAATGACCGGTTGGTACCTTGCACCGTAGACCCTGACCCCGTCAACGATGTCGATAGCACCGTTACCGTTCAGGTACCTGCGTGGATATATCAAGCGCTGGGTGATGAACTGACGGTCATGTGGAATCACATCCGCGTTAACCACCCGAAACTACAAGCCCTGGGGCCGCAAAGTGTCATTATCCCCAAGCAAGTCCTCGAAGCGGGAGGCAGCAGTGATAAGTTGCTGGTCAATTATGAAATTCGCGACATTGTAGACAATTATTCGTTTCTATCTCAACCTGCCTATTTTGTGGTTGAAATCGATCCTGATGCATTGGTGGGGGCTCGGGTGGTTGAGGCTGACCGCACGACATTAGTGCTGGACCTCATTGCACTTGGTGATAACGACGTTCATGTCGCCATTCCTTCTCATATCGGTAATGGCAAAGGTTACGACGTGACGCTTAGTTGGATAGGCAAGACGCCAAACACTGTCATTGAACTCATTTTCCCACCTGAAAGAGTGGACGACCCTTCGTTTGAACATGCGCAGTTCACCATCCTCAATGCGGATATCAAAAACATCGCAGGTGGCTCGGCGGTCGTGCGTTACACCCTGAAACAGGATGATGTCACCGGTGAAAAAAAATCCCGCACCACGACGATCACCCTTACCGGTCTGCCTGTCCCATTAGCCGGACCTGTAATCGACGAAGCCAATGGTACCAACGTCATTGATCTGTCTGATATCACGGGGCCGGAGGTTACCGTCACCATAGAACCTTATATTGGGCAAAGCGCTGGCGATAAAGTCTTGCTCACATGGGACGGCACTCCCGTCCAAGGCGCGCCGGTCAATTACACCGACGATGAAACCATCCAGGCGGGTGATGAAACCGACCCGGTAATCTTCAAGATTAACAAAGTCGATAACCTCGATCCTTTGGCGGGCGGGGCGTTGGCATTGAGTTATCAAGTGGTGTTCAAGGCCACCGGAAACTTGCAACCTTCTCCCGTAACACCTTATACCGTCCTTGCAGTCGTGACGGGGCCTGTGAACGGGTATGAAAGCTTCGAAACACAGCCCTATGCCATCCTGCCAATAAATACCCCATTGCCGTTTGCCAATGATTTGACCGTTACCGTCACACTCGCACCCGGTACAAACACACTCAATCCCAGTGTTCCAGAGTTTGGGAATGTGGCACTTTATTGCGGAAGAAACAGCAAAATCAAGTTGGAGTTCGGCGGCACGATCAGTCGCTTCCTGATCAGCCATACGTTCACGACGGAACAAAACAAGTTGGAGTTCTTCGATGCGGCAGGGTTGGTGGTGACGCATTATCTAACGGTGGGAGGTATTAGTTCTGTCAATAATGACGATTTTACCCTGCCTCGGCCTTGCACGTATTGCGAGTTAGCAGTAGCTGCAAATAGAGATGTTATGATTGATAACCTTGTCTGGTTGTAAGGTGGGGGAATCTTCCCGGTAACCATCAGTGTTGCCGGGACATTTCCAGGTTACTGTGAGGTATAAATTATGGACATTCATTATGAACAAGCGCCTACCGGTGTTTCCACTATTGACGACGTGGTAGATAGCAAGGGAGATCCGGTCCCGCGCGACACCACCACCCAAGACCCCGTCCTGACTCTTTCAGGCAGCGGGACCCGAAATTCGGTGGTATTCATCTTCGATAACGGTGACCTGCTAACCCCGGCCTCGGTAATAGATCCCGGTGGTACCTGGAACTTCACCGAATCGGTCACGTTGGGACGCCATGCGTTTACTGTGCGGGATTCTCTGGCGGGAGTGGATTCGCCGCAGTGGGTGGTTACCGTCTCCGTTGCTGCGGTCCAGCCGACAATTGAAGAGGTTCTCGACTCTAGTGGCATTCCTGTCCCCCATGACAGCAGTACGTCGGACCCGAGCATTACCTTGTTTGGCACCGCTGAGCCAGACGCAGTCATTGAAATTGATGACGAGGGCGCATCGTGGGGCACGACGCCTGCGCCCAATGGGCTATGGATTAAGCCCCTGACGGGATTGCAACCGGGCAGGCATGAGTTCGTGGCCAAAGCCGTGAATAGCCAGGCAGCGTCGGCTCCATGGGTAGTCACTTATGTGTTCGAGCGATTGGTCATCGATACTTCACCCGCCATTCTGAACGGAGTGCTGTACCACGCGTGGACTGCGCCGCCCTTTCCGCCAGCAGGCGCTTACGTGGACAGGCCGGCCAGCGGTGGTGTGCCGCCTTACAGCTACACGTCTGCCAACCCCGCCATCGCCACGGTTGACGAAAGAGGTCGCGTGATTTCGGCGGGTAATGGGCTCACTACCATTACAGTGGCTGATAGCGCGGGCAGCACGGCAACGTTTACGGCCATTGTGTCGAATGTTTACCAGTTTTTCGGGGCTGGGGTCCGCGCCAATCATACGTTGGCGTCCTGGGCGGTCAGAGACTTGGGAGGCTATCTTCCTTCGATAGCTGAGTATCGTTTATTCAAGGCGGCCTATAGAGATGAAGCGGGGCAGCTGACACCGCTTAACTGTTGGACAAGAGACCAGGCGCCCGGGCCGGATTTAACAGACTGTTGGTCTTTTGTGCCTTCAACGGGCCAAGAGCAATTAATCCCGTGGGCGTCGCCGGGGGATGCGTTCGGTATTGTCATGAGGCCTTGATGAATTAAATTGTTTAGCCGATGCATTTTAAGTTGATACAGAGACAGCATTTATTTGCTCCGCCTTAAGTATTAATTGTCCGTCTTTCTCTGCTGGAGATTACACGGTGTCCCCGACGCAAACATCATTCTGGAGCTCACGAGCAACGCGAGGCAGCGATGGCGGGTGTCAGACAAATCGCTATTGCTGCCTTACGGTGTTCGTGCGTTCTTACAGAAGAATTGTCCAGGTTGGGATAGTTATTTCATGTTTGACCGGAGTCACCCCGATGTCCCTGAAACCATGCTGTCGTGCAGCAAACGGGGACCTGTAGGAGCGCGCTTGCCCGCGATTAATTTTTGCAGTCGATGAAAATGTCGCCTGTGCTGGCGCAATCACGGTCAAGCGCACTCCTATAGATAGAATTATTCTAAATCAGGTTGTTATATTTTGTTTGATGACAGCCGTCGGTCGCTCCTACTAGGAGGCTAGACGACACCGCGCTGGAGACTAATAGCGATAGATAATGAAGATGCACTTGAAATCGCCAATAGATCTAACCACTGTCATTTCTGACAGTAGTTAAGATTCCGATTGTTTGGCAATACTTCCATAATCACCATTTACCACCCTGACTTTCAGATGTTGTCAGCCAAACTACCTCGATCCAAGCAGGTAAACAAAATGGACATTAAACCGCAATCCACCCCCGAACGAATCGAGTCTTCGATTACGAGTGTTACCGACAGCCAAGGGGATCCCGTTCCGCCCGACACCATCACCCAAGACACCGTCCTGACCCTTTCAGGCAGCGGGAAGGCAAGCTCGATAGTGTTCATCTTCGACGACGACGTGCTGCTAACCCCGGCCTCGGTGACGATCAATCGCACTTGGAACTTCACCGAAACGGTCGCGTTGGGACGGCATGTGTTTACCGTTCGTGATGAATTGGGCGGAGTGGATTCGCCTGAGTGGGGGGTGACTGTAGGCGAGGCCACTGTAGTCCCTGAAATCATTCGCGTCGTGGATGGTAGCGGCAGCGAGATCTCCAACGGCGGCACTACCGAAGACGGCAGCACAATCAGTGTTTACGGAACGGCCTTGCCCAATCAACAGGTCGAGCTCTTTGATTACACCTCGCCTGTGGGGACGGCGCCGGTCGATTTGAATGGCGACTGGATGTTCCAAGCTCCACAGGTTGGTGCCAAGACTTACAGCATCACTGCCAAGGGGGTGTATGGAAGCTTTCCCGTTTCGCCGCTGGCATGGGTGTTTACGGTGGAGGCGGCGTCGCCCTCTGTGGCCATTACTAATGTGAGGGATTCTGAGGGTAATGAGATTGAGCCGGGAGGTACGACCAGCAGTACTAGCCTTATATTGACTGGTACTGCTATGGCTGGGCAGGCGGTGCAGATCTATGATGGAGAAACTTTACTGAGAACTGAAACTGCAGGCGGAGGTATTTGGACATGCTCTCTGCCTCCACTGACAGGCAAGGAGTACCGCTTCAAAGCAAGGGGGCTCTATGGCAATAATCCGGAGTCCTCTGTATGGCGAGTGACAATAGTTGTGCGCTCTGGATTTGAGGACTTTGAGGCAGAAATACCTCGAGTGATTCCTTTTACGCCCCCGACCATATTGCGCTCAGGACTTCGCTTGAAGCCGATATATTTGTCCCCGAACGCATTGCAAATAGTTAGAGGCGGAAGTTCACAAGGTGAGCACGGCTTTCAGTATTTGTACCTAAACGCTTCAGCTGATGTTGAATTGACGTTGCCTGATGAGGGTTTTAGAGTGGTAAAATTTACCGCTTGGTCGTCAATTGATACCCCTCAGAATACCTTTAGAGATTATTGCGTTTTTATTTGCGAGTATAGCGATGGAACTCGTGACATACAGAGACCTGATTTTATCGCGGGAGTAAAGGTGGTGATAATGTTCGCTGCGCCATCAGGGGCAACGCTGCGCAAAATCGGATTGAGTCGTATTGATGAAACATATCGTGGAACGGTCGCTTGCGATAGCTTCATATGGTCAGAGTAAGTTTTTTCAGTTTCAGCGTTTGATTGGCATATGGTGGAAAAACAGTGACGACTCTACGCCTGTAGTAGTGATTCGAGGCTGTAGGTGGCTCACGGCTGACGGATCTTCTACAGTCGCGATGCTGTCCTCCAGGCTGTGGAATATAAACAAGGGTTGAGAAGTCGCCTATTTTTTTAACTATTGTCACTTCTGACAGTAGTTAAAATTTCCGTTGTTTGGCAATGCTTGTGCTAGCGCCATTATCAATCCTGACATTCGGATGTTGTCAGCTAACTGCTTCGATCTACGCAGGTAAACAAAAATGGACATTCAACCGCACTCCACCCCCGAACGAATCGAGTCTTCGATTACGAGTGTTACCGACAGCCAAGGGGATTCAGTTCCGCCCGACACCACCACCGAAGATACTGTCCTGACCCTTACAGGCAGCGGGACGGCAAGCTCGATAGTGTTCATCTTCGACAACGACGTGCTGCTCACCCCGGCGTCGGTGACGATTAATCGCACCTGGAACTTCACCGAAACGGTCGCGTTGGGACGGCATGCGTTTACCGTTCGGGATTCGCTGGGAGGCGTGGATTCGCCAGAGTGGGTGGTAACTGTGGGCGAGGCCGTTGTGACGCCGGAGATCACTCTCGTTACGGACTCCAATGGCGAGATCGAGCCTGACGGCAACACTTTTGATACCAGCGTCACCCTGACAGGCACAGCCAAAGCCAGCGAAACGGTTGAACTGTTTCAGGACGGGGCGTTACAAGGCGACGTGCCGGTTAACCCGAGTGGCGTGTGGACGCGGCCCGTGACCGGTTTGACCGTGACGAACCATAACTTTCAGGTACGCGGCCGGTATGGCAACAACCCGGTATCAAACGTACGTAGCTTGACGGTATTGGCATCAGACGCTCCGACCATCTCCAACATCCAGGATGCTGCCGGTGTCGAAATCCCGCCGAACACCACAACGTTCAACACCAGCGTGACCTTGAGCGGTACGGCGGCTGCGGGGCAGCAGGTGCAGATTTTCGATGGGGCAAGCTCGCTGGGGATAGTGACTGCAACTGGAGGTACCTGGACGCTTCCGTTGACGGGCCTGGCACTCAAGGCTTACAGCGTCAAGGTGAGAGGGCTTTATGGCAGCAACCCTGAGTCGGATGTGCGAACCTTCACCGTAGCCACTGCACTTGATATCGATCGATCTCCTGTTGTATTGAACGGCATACGATTTAATACTTCCGAATGGCCAAGAAACGGTCGGGATGTGCAAGGCAATACAGTAATCCGATTTGCTCGCGGAGGGGTTCCTCCCTACGTTTACCGTTCGGGTAATCCAGGTATATGCAGCGTAAATAATCAGGGAAAAGCTACGGGGCTTCGTGATGGCAGCACAACGATATATGCTGATGATAATGCCGGTAATTCGTAAGCGCTCCATAAACCCCACCGACTTCAAGATGGGTATCGCGCTTAGCTGGGCGACACCGGCGAGCAGTTCCA
>NZ_JAWHNU010000092.1:0-14834 GCF_032582135.1 Pseudomonas syringae group sp. J309-1
TGTTGCAGCAGTCAGATGCGAACTGTTCGTCCCACCACCCCTTCAAGTCTAACCATACAAGCGAATTCATTCGCGAATGCGTCGTGTCAGGCGATAGAAGCGTTGAATCTGCCGGCCCTTTCCCGAATGAATTCGGTCCCACAGGTTTTGCGGCGTAAGTGCTATCGGGAGATTCCGCAAGATCATCCGTGGGAGCGAATTCATTCGCGAAGGCGTCGTGTCAGGCGATAGAAGCGTTGAATCTGCCGGCCCTCTCCCGAATGAATTCGGTCCCACAGGTTTTGCGGCGTAAGTGCTATCGGGGGATTCCGCAAGATCATCCGTGGGAGCGAATTCATTCGCGAATGCGTCATGTCAGGCGATAGAAGCGTTGAATCTGCCGGCCCTTTCCCGAATGAATTCGGTCCCACAGGTTTTGCTGTGTCAGTGTTATCGGGGGGATTCCCGCGGGAATGTATTTCAAGTCGCCGCCGGTTTAGCTCCTCTGGACGGCAACTGCAGAAATATCCCCGCCGCCAGCATCGCCATCACACCCACCGTCAGGAAGGTCAGCTGGAACGCGCCCAGCACGCTGCTGACTTCGCCGGTCGACACCTGTTCGGTAAAGCCACCCAGCAACGCTGCCGCGCACGCTACGCCGAAGCTCAGGGACAGTTGCGCCACTACCGACAGCAAGCTGTTGCCGCTGGCGGCGCTGGCGTCATCCAGGTCGATCAGGGTGACGGTGTTCATCGCGGTGAATTGCAACGAGTTGACCGCGCCCAGCAAGCCCAGATGCACCAGCAGTAACCAGTAAGGCGTTTGCGCATCAACCAGAGCGATGCTCGACAGCAGAATCCCCAGCATCAACGTGTTGCCAGTGAGGATCATTCGATAACCAAGCCGTTCGATCAGCCAGCGCGCCACCGACTTGGCGAACATCGCTGCAGCGGCCAGCGGCAACATGCTCATCCCTGCTTGTGACGGCGAATAACCCAGCGCTACTTGCAGCAACAGGGGCATGAGAAACGGCAGGGCTCCGCTGCCCAATCGGGCGAACAGGTTGCCGAGAATACCTACCGCGAAGGTGCGAGTGCGAAACAGTGACGGCGAGAAGAGTGGCGACTCGACGTGCCCGGCGCGCAGCCAATACGCGGCCAGACAACCGAAGCCTGCGAACAACAGCAGCACCACCCGCAAGTGCGGCAGATGCAATTCGCCAAGGCCTTCCAGAGCAATCGTGATCAACACCATCGACGTGCCAAACAGCGCGAAGCCGATACCGTCAAACTTCGTACGTCCGCCGCCGGGCAGGTCAGGGATGAAATGGTGCACTGCCCAGCAACCGAGGATGCCTACCGGAATGTTGATCAGGAAGATCCAGTGCCAGCTCAGGTATTCAACCATCCAGCCGCCCATGGTCGGGCCCATCAAGGGACCCAAAAGGCCGGGCAGGGTGATGAAGCTCATGATCCTCACCAGCTCGGAACGTGGGTAGGCGCGTAATACGATCAAGCGTCCGATGGGCAGCATCAGCGCGCCGCCCAGACCTTGAATGATCCGTGCGCCCACCAGCATGCCCAATGAGTTGGAAATGGCGCACAGCAGCGAGCCAAAGCTGAAGAGCAGGATCGCACTGAAGAAAATCTGCTTGATACCAAACCGGTCAGCGATCCAGCCTGAGGCAGGAATCAACAAGGCGATGGTCAGCATGTAAGCGATGACCACCGATTGCATGCGCAGCGGATCTTCTGCGAGCGAGCGGGCCATGGAGGGCAGCGCGGTATTCAGAATTGTGCCGTCCAGGCTCTGCATGAAGAACGCGATAGCGACTACCCAAGGCAGCCAGCGCAGGGTTTTTTCATCCAGAAGCGGGGTAGTGGTCGGCATGTGGGTCCTTGTTGAGTTGTAGGTGGAACTGATTCCTGTGGGAGCCGGGCTTGCCCGCGATAAGGTTGAATGCGATATACCTGATATCAGTGGCGACCTTATCGCGAGCAAGCTCTGCTCCCACTGGAGAACGCGCTGTCACAAAAGCCTCATTTCACAGTGATTTTTCAGCGGCCTTTAAAGCGTCAACGTCAACTTGCTGATTAACGCACCGGGTAGCTGGCTGGAAGCTGTCTGGCGCTCACTATAGGTACTCGTGGACAGAATCAGTTCCCGCTCTTTGGTCAAATCTTCCAGTGCGCTGCCCAGCAGGCTGTAGGCGCTGTCGTCAAAACGCATGGTGCTGACCGGGGCGTGGATCTTGCCGTCTTCGACCCAGAACGTCGCAAAGCGCGTCATGCCGGTCAGGCGCGCCGCGGGCTGGTCGGAGTAGTTCAAGTACCAGAGGTTGCCGATGTACAGCCCGGTACCGATCCTCTCTAGAATCTGCTCCAGTTCCAGGCTCCCCGCCGCCATGCTCAGCGAGTTCGGCGCTTCCCAGGGCTCCGCGCCATTGGCCGTCAAGCCATATTCAGCCGCACTGGCAGAACCGACCAACTGATCAATGCCTTTGCCTTCACGAATCAACGTCAGGTCCCGACGTGGATAGCCTTCGCCGGAAAATGCAGGCGACAATGAACCGCTGACCTGCTCGTCGAGGCTCACCAGCGGGCTGAACTGAGCATCGCCGCCGTACAGCCTTTGCAGCGGGCTGGTTTTATTCGCCAGCGACTGCGCGGAGAAACCGCCCCAACACAGCATGCCCATGATTTCATCCATCGCCGCAGGAGCCAGATACGCACGGTATTGACCCGGCGCGAGGGTTTTCAGAGGTCTGCCGAGAAACTCCAGTTGCTCCCGAGCCAGTTCGAACCGGCGCGCGAAACCTTCGTCGCTCCAGTCGTGCCCGGCATAGTTGGCTTTGACCGCCTGACCGTTTTCGTGAAACAGACTCCAGTCGAAATTGAAGCTGTTCGCCTCATGCCAGCCAAACGCGCCCCATGAACTGGCGAAACCGCGATACAGCGGACCGGCGGCATAGAACCCGACCAGATCAAGACCTTCACCAAGGTCAGCAATTTGACCGACCACATGCTCACTGTCCGGCAAGGGCACGTCTTGAACATTGGTGCTTTGCCAGGCTTCGGTGTTGGGTTTGAGGTACGGATCTTTCGGCAGCAGCGCCACGGTTTCCCGTAACTGCTGCAGTGCCTCGCTCAAACGCTGACGATCCAGCTCGCCGTCGCCGCTGAGGGTCAGTTGCAAGTCGGCGTGGCGCTCGTCGTCGATCAGTTTGAGGGTCACGCTGGCCTGCTGTACGTGGCCGACCTGACGCACCTTGGCGTGATTGAAACGAATGAAATCCGACTCCTCGGCGTTGTAGGCGAGGGTGAAGCGTTCTTGATCGCTGATGGCGCCGTTGAGCGTTGCAACCAGTGCCTGAAACTGCTGTTGATGCGACATCAGGCATCCCCTCCGAATACATCGACTTGCTTGAACACACAGGCGGGTGAGGCATGGCCCACGCGTACCACTTGATTGGGTTCGCCTTTGCCGCAGTTGGGCGTGCCCAATACCTTGAAGGTGCTGGCGTCGCCCACGGCGCTGAGGTTTTTCCAGAACTGCGCGGAAATCGCCCGGTAATTCGGGTTCTTCACCACGCCCTTGAGCTCGCCGTTCTCGATCAACTGGCCCCACTCACAACCGAACTGGAATTTGTTTCGCGCGTCGTCGATGGACCACGAGCGGTTGGTGGACATCAGCACGCCGTGCTCGATGTTGCCGATCAACTGGTCGAGGGACTTATCCCCAGGCTCGATGTTGAGGTTGGCCATACGATCAATCGGCGGACGATTCCAGTTGCACGCGCGGCTGTTGGCAACGCCTGGCAAGTCAGCGCGGTATTGCGACAGTGCGCCGCCCAACGGTCTTTCCAGCACACCTTTGCGAATCAGGAACTGCTTGCTGGCGGGCGTGCCGTCGTCGTCATGGCTGTAGCTCGCCAACTGCTCGGGGATGTCCGGGTCGAAGGTCACGTTGAGCAATTCAGAACCGTATTGCAGATGGCCGAAATCACTGGCTTTGACGAAGCTGGTGCCAGCGTAATTGCGCTCGTCACCGAGGATGCGGTCCAACTCCAGCGGGTGGCCGATGGACTCATGGATTTGCAGAATCATCTGGTCGGGCGTCAATAGCAGGTCGCGAGGGCCGTTAGGTGTGTTGGGGGCCATGATCAGTTGCAGAGCCTGGTCGGCGACTTTGCTGGCCGCGCCTACCAGTCCGCAGTTGGCGATCACCTCCGCGCCGCCTTGCTGGCCGAAGTTGTCCCGGCCCAGGCTGCGGGTCTGGCTGTCACTGCCGTCGTAGGCGGTGACGGTCATGCCCGGATAGACAAAACGCTGCGCCCGACGAATCTGTGCGCCTGCGTTGTTCAGGTAAATCTGCTCGACGTTTTCCAGACCCAGCGTGACTTGCCAGTTCACCAGTCGCTCGTCTTTGGGCACGGCGCCGGATTCGCTCATCAGCAGCTGCAGGCAATCGCTAAGGGGCGGGAAGGCGTCCTGCAAATGTGGCGACAAGTAGTCAGCCTGCGCGGTCGCAACGGGCTGATCGCTGAGGTTCAGAAGTGCGTGAGGGGCGAGCCTGCGGGCGTGGGCTTCGGCCTGTTCCAGGGCGGCTTGCAGACCCCGTTGCGAAAGGTCCCGGGTTGCTGCGTAAGCTTCGACGCCATTGAGGCGCACGGTCAGCATCGCGCCTTCGTCGGAACTCAAATGCGGCGGTTCCGCGACGTTCTTGCGCACGCAAAGGTGCTGGCTGGTCTGGCGGACGTAACGCACGGAAAAGAACTGGGCGCAGCTCTGCAAGGCGGTAAACCGCTGCTTGAGCTGAGCGGAAAAATCGAACATGCAGAATCATCCTTGTTCGGGTGAAGCGGGGGATTGGGCGTTGTCTGGTCTGGCGTCTTCGCGAATGAATTCGCTCCCACAGGTGTATCGCAATTCAACGTGGGAGCGAATTCATTCGCGAAGGGCGCGACGCCGTGTAGAGCTGAAACGATGGCGCTAGATTAGGCCTGTGGCCATGTCGGGATCAAGCGCGGGGAAGGGAGATGTTGTGGGAGCTGAGCTTGCTCGCGATAAGGCTGACGCGGTTCGCACTTCAGGTCGCGGCGTTCTTATCGCGGGCAAGCCCAGCTCCCACAGGTTCTGAGCCATCCAGTGGGATCGGCTGCGGTGTCACTGAGTTTCATGGGGAGACATGGAGTCTCCCAAAGGTAACGTATTTCAAATTTTACTGCGCAGTACGGCTTACTTCCCGCACCGGCTTGCCACGTGCTGGCTTGTCACCCGCCACGAAGTAATCCGCAGTGCTGCGTGGCAGCGGAGCGCGGCCGCGGATCTTGTCGGCGATTTTCTCGGCGATCATGATCGTTGGTGCATTCAGATTGCCGGTGGTAATCAGCGGCATGATCGACGCGTCGACTACACGCAGGCTTTGCATGCCATGCACGCGACCTTCACCATCGACCACGGCCATTTCATCGGTGCCCATTTTGCACGAGCAGGATGGGTGATAAGCCGTCTCGGCGTGTTCACGGATGAACGTGTCGAGGTCTTCATCGGACTGCACTTCAATGCCGGGGCTGATTTCACGGCCACGGTACTGATCAAGCGCAGGCTGCTGCATGATTTCCCGGGTCAGGCGAATGCCGTCACGGAATTCCTGCCAGTCCTGCTCGCTGGCCATGTAGTTGAACAGGATGCTCGGGTAGTCACGCGGGTTCTTCGATTTGACCTGCACACGACCGCGACTTGGCGAACGCATGGAGCCTACGTGAGCCTGGAAACCATGCTCCTGAACGCCCTTGGTGCCGTTGTAGTTAATCGCTACCGGCAGGAAGTGGTACTGAATATTCGGCCATTCGAATTCTTCGCTGGAACGGATGAAACCGCCCGCTTCGAACTGGTTGCTGGCGCCGATGCCGGTGCCGAGGAACATCCACTCTGCACCAATGGCAGGCTGGTTCCACCACTGCAGCGATGGGTACAGCGACACTGGCTGAGTGCACGCATATTGCAGGTACATTTCCAGGTGATCCTGAAGATTCTGACCGACGCCCGGCAGGTCATGAACCACAGGGATATCCAGCGCGTTCAGGACTTCAGCCGGGCCTACGCCGGAGCGTTGCAGAATCTGAGGCGAAGCAATTGCGCCGCTGCACAGCAAGACTTCTTTACGCGCTTTAGCTTCGATGCGTGCATCGCTGTCGCCGACCAGGTAGCTCACGCCCACGGCTTTCTTGCCGTCGAACAGGATTCGATCAGTCAGCGCGTGAGTGACGATGGTCAGGGTCGAACGCTTCTTGGCTTCATCCAGATAACCGCGAGCGGTGCTGGCGCGGCGGCCTTTAGGCGTTACGGTGCGGTCCATTGGACCAAAGCCTTCCTGCTGATAGCCGTTGAGGTCATCGGTGCGCGGGTAACCGGCTTGCACACCGGCTTCTACCATGGCGTGGAACAGTGGATTGTTGCCGGCTTTTGGCGTGGTTACACTGACCGGACCGTCGCCGCCATGGTAGTCGTTGGCGCCGATGTCACGAGTTTCTGCCTTGCGGAAATACGGCAGGCAGTCAGCGTAGGTCCAGTCTTCGAGACCCGGGTTCTTCGCCCAGCCATCGTAGTCCATCGCGTTGCCGCGGATGTAGCACATGCCGTTGATCAGCGAAGAGCCGCCGAGGCCTTTGCCGCGACCGCATTCCATACGACGACCGCCCATGTGTGGCTCTGGATCGGTTTCGTAGGCCCAGTTGTAGCGACGGCCCTGAAGCGGGAATGCCAGAGCAGCCGGCATTTGTGTACGGAAATCCAGACGATAGTCCGGGCCACCGGCTTCCAGCAGCAGAACGGTGACGCCTGCGTCCTCGGTGAGACGGGCTGCCAAGGTGTTACCGGCCGAACCTGCGCCGATGATGATGTAATCGAATTCCTGGGACATTACTGCACCCTCTTTGAAAAGTTGTGGCGCGGGGGAGCGATCAACGCTCGACCCCTTGCACCCCATGCATGTGCGCTAGCTGGAAGGACCCCTTCGCGAATGAATTCGCTCCCACAGATGTACTGCATTTCCCTGTGGGAGCGGATTCATCCGCGAGGCGTCCGCCCCGACGACGATCGGCGAACTTAGAAAACGGAAGCGTAATCGCCCAACTCAACCTGAACGGACTTGATCCGCGTGTACTGCGCCAGCGAGCTGATGCCGTTTTCGCGGCCTACGCCGGATTGCTTGTAGCCGCCGACCGGCATTTTTGCGTCGGACTCGCCCCAGGCGTTGATCCAGCAGATGCCGGCTTCAAGCTGGTGAATCACGCGGTGAGCGCGGTTCAAATCTTTGGTGACGATGCCTGCCGCCAGACCGAAATCAGTGTCGTTGGCGCGGCGGATGACTTCTTCTTCAGTGTCATAACCGAGGATGCTCATCACCGGACCGAAGATTTCTTCCTGGACGATTTTCATGTCGTCAGTGCAGTCAGTGAAAACCGTTGGAGCGACATAAGCGCCCTTGGCCAGTTCACCTTCAGTCAGTCGCTCGCCACCGGCCAGCAGGCGTGCGCCTTGCTCCTTGCCGGAAGCGATGTAGCCCAGTACGTTTTCCATGTGGGCGAAGCTGACCAGCGGGCCGAAATTGGTATTTTCGTCTTCCGGGTCGCCTACACGGATGCGCTTCACGCGCTCCAGGATTTTTGCTTCAAACGCGCTCTTCAACGCGTTGGGTACGAAGACCCGAGTGCCGTTGGTGCAGACCTGGCCGGAGCTGTAGAAGTTGGCCATCATCGCAACGTCGGCAGCGCGATCCAGATCAGCGTCGTCGAAGATGATCAGGGGCGATTTGCCGCCCAGTTCCATGGTTACTTCTTTCAGGGACGAACCCGAAGCGCTGGCCATGACTTTCTTGCCGGTTTGCACGCCGCCGGTGAACGAGATTTTCTCGATGCGCGGGTGCTCGGTCAGCCAGCTGCCGACTTCAGCGCCGGTGCCTGGCAGTACGTTGAACACGCCATCCGGCACGCCTGCCTCGGTGTAGATTTCGGCCAGCTTCAAGGTGGTCAGCGAAGTGACTTCGCTCGGCTTGAAGATCATCGCATTACCGGCAGCCAGTGCCGGAGCGGACTTCCACAAAGCGATCTGGATCGGGTAGTTCCAGGCGCCGATACCGGCAACCACGCCCAACGGCTCGCGGCGGGTGTAAACGAACGAGGAAGTGCGCAGCGGAATCTGCTCGCCTTCGATGGCGGGTACCAGGCCTGCGTAATATTCCAGCACATCGGCACCGGTCACGATGTCGACGTATTTGGTTTCGGAGAAGGCTTTGCCGGTGTCCAGGGTTTCCAGTGCAGCCAGCTCATCGTTGCGTTCGCGCAGGATGTCCACGGCACGGCGCAGGATGCGCGAGCGCTCCATGGCGGTCATTTCGGCCCAGATCTTCTGGCCTTTTTCGGCGCTGACTACGGCGCGTTCAACGTCTTCTTTCGAGGCGCGCTGGACCTGAGCCAGAACCTCGCCGTTGGCCGGGTTAATGGCGTCGAAGGTCGCATTGCTGGTGGCGTCTACATAGCCGCCGTGGATGTAAAGTTTTTGCTGTTCGAAACGGGCCATAAAGTCCTCGCAAATTCAGAGTGGCTGGCGATGACTGACGTCAGGTTGCCGTGTCGGATTGGGCAACGCCGTGTTGCAGTCGTTCGGTGCTCGCCTCATCAAATGTGAAACGTTTCAGCTCACCGCTTTCGCCAGTTGGAAATCCATGTATTCGTAGGCAATCTGCAGTGCCTGATCGGTGTCGAACTCATCGCCCGACAGCGCGCCGCGTAGCCATAAACCGTCGATCAGTGCCGCGAGACCGCGGGCCGCGCTACGCGCTTGCTCCGGTGCCAGTACGCGGCGGAACTGACAGCACAGGTTCGAATACAGGCGGTGATCGTTGATCCGCTGCAACCTGTGCAATGACGGGTGATGCATGCTGGTAGCCCAGAAGGCCAGCCAGGTTTTCATTGCCGGGCCGTTGACCTGGCTTGCGTCGAAGTTGCCCTCGATGATCACTTGCAGATGCGCCCTTGGGCTGTCATCGGTGAGGGCGTGACGACGTTCACGTACGTTCACGATCAAGGCATTCATCAGGTGGCGCATGGTGGCTGCGATCAGGCCGTTCTTGTCCTGAAAGTAGTGGCTGATGATGCCGTTCGAGACGCCTGCCAGACGAGCAATCAGCGCAATGCTGGCGTCGCCCATACCGACTTGATCGACCGCAGTAAGCGTGGCCTGGATCAACTGCTGACGGCGTATGGGTTGCATACCGACCTTGGGCATTCACTAAATCTCCTGATTCGCCTGACTGATCGCTCTGCCCTGAAAAGGCTCAGCCAGTCTAAAGATTTTTTATTGAACGTTCAATCAATAAAAAATGATGGGCGTGCGGAACGCTTTGTAAATGCACATGTGTGACGCTATGAAATTCGGTTCCCTTGTGGGAGCAGAGCTTGCTCGCGATAAACGATAACGCGGTGTCTCTTAAAACTGCGTCTCATGCATCGCGAGCAAGCTCTGCTCCCACAAGGGGCTTACCCTAGATTTTTACCGAGCAGCGCGTGATACAACTCACTGTCCCCCAGAATCCCGACCACCTGGTTGCCATCCTGCAGCACCAGCTTGTTACCCGTCTGATAACGAATCTGCAG
Organism: Pseudomonas syringae group sp. J309-1; assembly: GCF_032582135.1. Lineage (NCBI taxonomy): Bacteria > Pseudomonadati > Pseudomonadota > Gammaproteobacteria > Pseudomonadales > Pseudomonadaceae > Pseudomonas > Pseudomonas syringae group sp. J309-1. The sequence goes on from NZ_JAWHNU010000092.1 coordinate 9,638, forward strand.
GGCGTCGCGCATGCCGATGTTGGAGTGCACCAGCGTCGGTTTGCGGTCCAGGGTGTCCATCGGTTGGCCCGGTGCCCAGTTTTGCAGGTCGAGTTGACCGGCACCCTGGCGTGCACCTTTGATGGTGTTGCCTTCGGCCAGTTCGAGCCACGAATCCACGCTTGGGTCCAGACACACCGAGCCGTTGACCCGGGTGCAGTTATCCAGCGTGCGCATGAGGCTTCGACCGCACAGCACGTTGAGCGGGTTGGTGTGGGCGACGAAGGTACGAACGTACTCATCGGCAGGGTTTAGCACGATCTGCTCCGGCACGCTGTACTGCACGATGCGGCCGTCTTTCATGATCGCGATCCGGCTGCCCAGCTTGAGCGCTTCGTCCAGATCGTGGCTGACGAACACGATGGTTTTATTCAGTTTGCTCTGCAGGGCCAGCAGCTCATCCTGCAAACCCTGGCGGATCAGCGGGTCGAGGGCCGAAAAGGGTTCGTCCATCAACAGAATGTCGGCATCCATTGCCAGCGCACGCGCCAGGCCAACGCGTTGCTGCATGCCGCCAGAGAGTTCGTCGGGCTTCTTGTTGCGCCACTGGGTCAGGCCAACCAGTTCGAGTTTTTCGTCCACCAGCTTGCGGCGTTCTTTCTCGGGGCGGCCCTGCATTTCCAGACCAAAGCTGATGTTCTCGCGCACCGTCAGCCAAGGCATCAGAGCGAATTTCTGGAACACCATGGCGATGCGTTTGGTGCGCATCAATTTCAGCTCTGCCGGTGTGCAGTTGGCGATGTTGATTTGCGAGCCTTCGTGCTCGACATACAGCGCGCCGCGGCTCACGGTGTTGAGGCCATTGATGCAGCGCAGCAGGCTGGACTTGCCCGAACCGGACAGGCCCATCAATACACAGATTTCGCCTTTCTCGATGTCTAGGCTGGCTTTTTCGACGCCGACGATAAGGCCGGTTTTCTTCAGGATCTGATCACGGGTCAAGCCTTCATCCAGCAGCTTGAGTGCCTCGCGAGGATCATTGGCAAAGATAACGTCGACGTTATCGAATTTGATAATGCTCATGCGTCAGCCCTCACTTTTGCTTCGGGTTGTTTGCAGATACGGTCGAGCATGATTGCCAGCAATACGATCGCCAGGCCTGCTTCGAAGCCTTGGGAGATGTCAGCAGTATTCAATGCGTTGACCACGGGTTTGCCCAGCCCATCGGCGCCCACCAGTGCGGCAATCACCACCATCGACAACGACAGCATGATGCACTGGGTAATACCGGCGGCGATGCTAGGCATGGCGTAAGGCAGTTCGATACGCGTCAGCAGTTGACGACGCGACGAGCCAAAGGCTTTACCGGCATCGAGCAATTCATGGGGTACATCACGGATACCCAGATACGTCAGGCGGATCGGCGCAGCAATGGCGAAGACCACCGTTGAAATCAGACCGGGCACTACGCCCAGGCCGAACAGCGTCAGGGTAGGGATCAGGTAAACAAAGGTCGGTACGGTTTGCATCAAATCCAGCACCGGTCGCATCACGGTGTAGAACATCGGTTTGTGCGCGGCAACAATGCCCAGCGGCACGCCGATGATGACGCAGACGAAGGTCGCGAACAGCACTTGTGCCAGGGTCTCCAGGGTTTGATCCCAGTAGCCCAGATTGAGGATCAGCAGAAACGACGCGACGACGAACGCGGTCAGGCCCCATTTGCGCTGGATGAAGTGCGCGAGGAGGGCGATCAGGCCGATCAGCACGAAGGGGTTGAACCAAGTCAGCGCAAACGTCAGGCCGTGGATCATGGTTTCAAGCGATGACGCGATTGCATCGAAAGTGCTGGCGCCATGTTGGGTCAGCCAGTCTACGAAGGCCGCGATGTACTCGCCTAAGGGGATTTTATGATCTGTCAGCATGGTATCGATTGTCCGCTTGCGGGGGGAAAGGGGGACAACAGGCGGGCGTACCCGCCTGCCTGTCTGCTTACTTTGTCAGCTTGGCTTTTGCTGCCTCCAGGCCAGGCTTGCCGTCGATGGTGGTCACGCCAGCCAGCCAGGTATCGAGCACTTGCGGGTTGGCTTTGAGCCAGGCTTTGGCGGCGGCGTCAGGCTTCTGCTTGTCGTCCAGAACCTTGCCCATCAGCGTGCTTTCCATGTCGAGGGTGAACGACAGGTTTTTCAGCAGCTGGCCAACGTTGCTGCATTCCTGGGCGTAGCCCTTGCGGGTGTTGGTGAAGATGGTGGCCTGACCGAAGTTAGGACCAAAATACTCGTCGCCACCCGTCAGGTACTTCATCTTGAAACGGTTGTTCATCGGGTGCGGCTCCCAGCCCAGGAAGACCACGGCGGTCTTGCGGCGTTGAGCGCGGTCAACCTGGGAGAGCATGCCTGCTTCGCTGGATTCAACGACTTTGAAACCGGCGTCTTTCAGGCCGAAAGCATTCTTGTCGATCATGCTCTGGATCAGACGATTGCCGTCGTTGCCTGGCTCGATGCCATAGATTTTGCCGTCCAGTTCTTTCTTGAACTTGGCAATATCGGCGAAATCTTTCAGGCCTTTGTTATATAGCTCTTCAGGGACGGCGAGGGTGTATTTGGCGCCCTCGAGGTTGGCGCGAATGGTCTCGACGGTGCCTGCATCACGATAAGGCTTGATGTCGTTTTCCATGGTCGGCATCCAATTCCCAAGGAAGACGTCCATGTTCTTGCCATCGGCCAGGGACTTGTAAGTCACGGGCACGGAAATCATCGTGGTTTTGGTTTTGTAGCCGAGGGATTCGAGAACGGCGCTGGTAACGGCGGTGGTGACAGTGATGTCTGTCCAGCCGACATCCGAAAAGTTGACCGTACTGCACTGCTCGGGCTCGGCGGCTTGCGCCAGCATTGGTAAGCCCAGCGCAACAGCCAGTAGCAACGATTTAGAACCTTTCATAAATGGACTCCCTTGGTGTTTTTTTCTCGTCATCAGCTTCGCGAGCTGACACGGTTGGTGTTTTTTTTCGGCTGAAGTACAAGGCGTTTGATCAAGGCTCTTCCACTGCGCTGGCGAACGAGTCGATACCGATCATGTAACAGCAAAAATCAAACGCCTACAGGGGGCGTCGTAACCAGTACACAGGGCGTCGTATCCAGTGTCGGTGACGTCGCTTACAGGTTTTTTCCATGCCGTAAGGTCTCTTTTACCGCGCGAACGCAGCTAAAACCGGCATAAGCCATCGCACCGGGACTCAGCGAATCACGGGCGACGTTGGTGGGGATGTGCGTGTCGTTACGAGGTGCCACAGGCGTTGCAAATGCCTGATGATGTGCGCACCACGGCAGGTAACAGCAAGAGCGTAGCAGTCGCAGCAGCGCTTGCCGTTAGCCCTTAAACCACTCATCACGGTGGTTTTGGATGTTCATTTGGGTGTTATGTTCCCCAGCCGACGCTTATCAGTCTCTGTAGGAGCTGCCGAAGGCTGCGAAACAGCTGTCGGCATGACAATCCATTCGCAGCCTACGACAGTTCCTGCAACGGCATACGATGGGGCTGGATTGAAAGGTGCGCACTTATCGAACACCCACCCCGATGACCGCCACCTTTTGGCGCGCAAGCCCTTAAACATGGCGCAGTGCTACGTCTAGTCGGCACTGGATCTGTGCTGTGCCGTGCGTTGAGTGACATCCTGATACATCCCTCTTGGATCCCGGCACACAAGTGCTACCGAATTGCTCAACTGCCATGCACAGCGCGGGTCGCAACAAGTGTGGACGTCGCTAATCGACAACTCAGGTCGCTGCTGACTAGACGCATCGCGACGTCGTTTTCAGGGGTTATTGAATAGCCATTCAACTTTAGGCATGGCATTTGCGTTGTCATCACAAAGCCCTGCTTCGTATGGGGCAATAACAAGAGCCTCCGCCTGAGGCCTCCAACCGCTTAGTGAGGAGATACTGTGATGACATCGTTCAACTCCGGGGCCCAACCCCAGAATCGCGCACCACAATCCATCGGCTTTCTGCTGCTGGATAACTTCACTCTGATATCCCTCGCATCAGCGGTTGAGCCTCTGCGTATGGCGAACCAGTTGTCAGGTCGCGAATTGTATCGCTGGACCACACTGAGTGCCGACGGCGGTCAGGTCTGGGCCAGCGATGGCCTGCAAATCACTCCCGACGCGGCCATGCACAAGGCCCCGGCGATGGACACGGTGATTGTCTGCGGCGGCGTGGGCATTCAGCGCACGGTGACTCGTGAACACGTCAGCTGGCTGCAGAGCCAGGCGCGTCAGTCCAAGCGTCTCGGCGCCGTATGCACCGGCAGTTGGGCGCTGGCGTGTGCGGGTCTGCTCGATGGTTTTGATTGCAGCGTGCACTGGGAATGTCTGGCCTCGATGCAGGAAGCCTTCCCCCGTGTGGCCATGAGTACTCGCCTGTTCACCCTGGACCGCAACCGCTTTACAAGCTCGGGCGGCACCGCGCCACTGGACATGATGCTGCACCTGATCAGCCGTGATCATGGTCGTGAACTGTCGGCCGCCATTTCTGAAATGTTCGTCTACGAGCGCATTCGTAACGAGCAAGATCACCAGCGTGTGCCGCTCAAGCACATGCTTGGCACCAATCAGCCGAAGCTGCAGGAAATCGTTGCGCTGATGGAAGCCAACCTTGAAGAGCCCATTGACCTTGATGAACTGGCGGTTTATGTCGCTGTTTCCCGGCGTCAGCTGGAGCGTTTGTTCCAGAAATACCTGCATTGCTCGCCGTCGCGCTATTACCTCAAATTGCGCCTGATCCGTGCCCGGCAGCTGCTTAAGCAAACGCCGATGTCGATCATTGAGGTCGCCTCGGTGTGCGGCTTTGTATCGACGCCGCACTTCTCCAAGTGCTACCGCGAGTACTTCGGCATCCCGCCGCGTGACGAGCGCGTAGGTTCCAACACCACCCAGCAAGTCGCCATGATGCCAATCCCGCAAGCCATGGTCCTCGCACCGCTGTCCGGCCCATTGTCGGCATTGAGCCAGGCCAGGAATGAGTCGACGTTTGCGAGCGTGAGGTTGTAACAGGCTTTATTGGTATCCCCCAAGGGTTTGGTTTGCCTTACGCCGACAAATCGAGCTCCGGTAACGACCTGAGGTGGGAGCGAATTCATTCGCGAAGGCGGCATGTCGGGCGATGGAGATGTATAGGATGTACCGACCCTTCGTGAATGAATTCACTCCCACAGGGGC
>NZ_JAWHNU010000093.1:0-14768 GCF_032582135.1 Pseudomonas syringae group sp. J309-1
CCCGCCTCCCCGCCCCAACCATGGACACCGTCGGCCCCGACGGCCTGCTGACCCCTTCAAAAATCCCCGAATCCGGTGCCACGGTGCGGGTGGGTTATGCGGACATGAGCACTGGCGACAGTGTGGTCACCACCTGGGAAGGCGCAGCCCGTTACGACACGCCTGCGCAGGTGATCGGCGGCGATGCCCAGTTGCTGTTCAATATCCCGAAAGCCTTCATTAGCCAGAACATCGGCAGCTCTGCGAGTGTGACGTATACCGTGACGCGGGCGGGTACGGCGGTGGTGTCTGCGCCGCTGTGGTTGCGGGTTCAGCAGGGTATGAACTTCGACACGTCGCCTGTGAGCCTGGGCGGCAAGGTTTACCTGATTCCCGGCAGGCCGGATATCCTCCCGTCCTTTCCAGAAGGTACGACGGTGCGGCGCATTGCCAGTGGCGGGCAAGCGCCTTATGCCTATGTGTCCAGCGACACCCGTATTGCTCATGTGGATGAGCATGGCCTGACCTCGGTTCGGGGCAACGGTACAGCAAGGATTTCGGTGACGGATGCACTGGGTGAAACCAAGAGCTATACGGTCACGGTCACTGGCGTTATTCACTGCTTAGGACTGGGCTCTGGCAAGTATGCGCAGATGACTGCCGCCGCCGCAGGTCAAGGCGCGCGTATCCCGGCGATTGATGAACTGAATCAGATCTTCAATGCTTATGGCAATCGCTGGCCAATGGGTAACGGGCTGTACTGGTCGTCCACGGTAGCAGCGCAGAACCTGGTGGGCATGAAGTGGTACCTCATCAAAAATCTGGTAACCGGCGCTAACTTCAAGGTGCTGGAGCACAGCATCAGCCTTGGCGTAGGTATTCGCTGACGGTTGATGCAGCGGGTTCAGACCGAAAACCGGACTTCCGGGCGTCGCACTACCTGTCAAGTGCGACGCCCTTCTCTGCATCCCCCAAATCACACACTGCTCAGCAAGGAGCACGTACATGAGCGCGTCCGCAATGCCTCGTAAATCGCGGGTCAGCCCGCCGACCTGCCAAGGCAGTTTTCAGGCGGTGGTCAATCAATCCCCTTTGGTAGTGTCGTTGCTGTCGGCGAGTCTGACCCTACGACCGGAGTTGTCACCAACGCCTCGGCAGTGGATCTGGAAGGTTATCGCTCAAGGCAAGGTCGGCCGTAAACGCGCCAGTATCGGCCTGTTCTTCGATCGGGATTTACCTTTGGGCACTCACGACCTGGTGGCCAGTGAGTACATCAAAGTCGTCTATCACCAGACGCCGAACAGCCAGAACATCATCTATCACTCGGGGCATATTCAGGCCGGGCAACTGACGCTGTTTGAGGCCGACCTGTCCGCGCAACGTCTGAGGGGTGAGTTCGGCTTCAGCATTTCCGCCCTGGACTTCGCAGTGACCGAAGGTGAGTTCGATCTGTACTGCCTGCCGACTTAACGCAGCATGTCCGCGATACGCTTCGCGGTGTTCGCCAGGCAGTCTTCATAGCTGATGCCTACCGACTTCAAAGGCTTGAGGTCGTGGTTGGCGGCGGGAATCCACAGCACCTCAATCGCAGGGGACAGCGTGTAGGCTTCGACGCTTTCCTTGTTGCCCAAGGCATCCCGCTCACCCTGCACGATCAACGTCCGCGCTTGCAGATCTGCGAGGTGCGCCACCCGAGGTTTTTCCGGTTTGCCTGCCGCATAGAACGGATAACCCAGACACACCAGCGCATCCACGTGCAGTTCATCCGCGATCAGGCTGGCCATACGCCCGCCCATGGACTTGCCGCCAATGGCCAGACACCCAGTGACATGGGGTCGCACACTGGCATGCACCTCACGCCAGCAGTCGAGTAATTGCGCTTGCGGATTCGGCGGCCGACGGCGTCCATCGACCCGGCGCTGCGCCATGTAGGGAAATTCGAAACGCAACACGTTGACGCCTTGTCCGGCAAGGCGCGCAGCCATGTCGTTCATGAAGTCGCTGTCCATCGGCGCACCCGCGCCGTGAGCCAGAACAAGCGTCGCCAAGGGCTTGCTTCGTGGGTCTGTGACCGCCTGATTCCATAACCAGCCGTGGTCTTTTGCCAGTTGTGCACATTGATCTTCGTCAATACCGGCACTTTGCTCAATGCTCATGCTTGCCTCGCTTTTGATGAGTCTGCCAATAACCCGGAGCTAAACCTGTGCGTAGCGCACCCGACCTGGCCTCGATGGGAAATATAAATAAATGAACACCACTAACAGTACCGCCTACAACTATCAGGTGGTCCGCCAGTTCGTCATTATGACGGTGATCTGGGGGATTGTCGGGATGGGACTTGGGGTCTTTCTCGCCGCCCAACTGGTCTGGCCTGAACTCAACTTCGATCTTCCCTGGACAAGCTTTGGTCGCTTGCGCCCGCTGCACACCAATGCGGTGATTTTTGCGTTCGGCGGCTGCGCCCTGTTTGCCAGCTCTTATTACTCGGTGCAGCGCACCTGCCAGACAACATTGTTCCTGCCGAAACTGGCGGCGTTTACGTTCTGGGGCTGGCAATTGGTGATCCTGTTGGCAGCCATCAGTCTGCCGCTGGGTTACACCAGTTCCAAAGAATACGCAGAGCTGGAATGGCCCATCGACATTCTGATCACTATCGTCTGGGTGGCATACGCCATCGTGTTCTTTGGCACCCTGGCCACGCGCACAACCAAACATATTTATGTCGGCAACTGGTTCTTCGGTGCGTTCATCCTCACGGTTGCTGTGTTGCACATCGTCAATAATCTGGAACTGCCGGTCAGCCTGACCAAGTCCTACTCGCTGTACTCCGGCGCCACCGATGCCATGGTGCAATGGTGGTACGGGCACAACGCGGTGGGCTTTTTCCTGACCGCGGGCTTCCTGGGGATGATGTACTACTTCGTGCCAAAACAGGCCGAACGTCCGGTGTACTCCTATCGGTTGTCCATCGTGCATTTCTGGGCGCTGATCACCCTGTACATCTGGGCCGGTCCGCACCATTTGCACTACACCGCCCTGCCCGACTGGGCACAGTCGCTGGGCATGGTGATGTCGCTGATTCTGTTAGCCCCGAGCTGGGGCGGAATGATCAACGGCATGATGACCCTTTCGGGTGCCTGGCATAAGTTGCGCAGTGACCCGATTCTGCGCTTTCTGGTGGTCTCCCTGGCGTTCTACGGCATGTCGACCTTCGAGGGTCCGATGATGGCGATCAAGACCGTCAATGCCCTCTCCCATTACACCGACTGGACCATCGGCCACGTTCACGCCGGAGCCCTGGGCTGGGTCGCCATGATATCCATCGGCGCGCTGTACCACATGATCCCGAAAGTCTTCGGCCGCCCGCAGATGCACAGCATTGGCCTGATCAACGCGCACTTCTGGCTGGCCACTATTGGCACCGTGCTCTACATCGCATCGATGTGGGTCAACGGCATCACTCAAGGCCTGATGTGGCGCGCGGTCAACGAAGACGGCACTTTGACCTACTCCTTCGTCGAAACACTGGTGGCCAGCCATCCCGGATTCATCGTGCGCCTGGCAGGCGGCGCGATCTTCCTGCTGGGTATGTTGCTGATGGCCTACAACACCTGGCGCACCGTAAAGGCCTCCAACCCTGTCGAAGCTGCCGCTGCTGCGCAGATGGCCTGAGGAGATCGCCATGAGACATGAAACGATCGAGAAAAACGTCGGCCTGCTGATGATTCTGATGGTGCTGGCCGTCAGCATCGGCGGCCTGACGCAAATCGTCCCGCTGTTCTTTCAGGACGTGACCAACAAGCCGGTTGAGGGCATGAAGCCTTACACCGCGCTGCAACTGGAAGGCCGCGATATCTATATTCGCGAAGGTTGTGTGGGCTGCCACTCGCAGATGATCCGGCCGTTCCGCGCCGAGACCGAACGCTATGGGCACTATTCGGTAGCCGGTGAAAGTGTCTGGGATCACCCGTTCTTGTGGGGTTCCAAGCGCACCGGACCAGACCTCGCTCGCGTCGGCGCACGCTATTCGGACGACTGGCACCGCGCGCATTTGTACAACCCGCGCAACGTCGTGCCTGAGTCGAAAATGCCTGCGTATCCCTGGCTGGTGACTCAGCAGGTAGACAGCCGCTACACCGAAGCCAAGATCAAGGCGATGCGCACCCTGGGCGTGCCTTATACCGATGAGGACATCAGTGGCGCCGTTGCCTCCCTCAAAGGCAAGACCGAGATGGACGCGCTGGTTGCCTACCTGCAAGTGCTTGGCACTGCCATCAAGAGCAAGAGGTAAGCCATGGATACTCAGGATCTACGCGGGCTTGGCACGCTGATCGTGGCCATTGCATTCATCGGTATGTCGCTGTGGGTGTTCAGCAGCCGACGCAACGCTGACTTCGCCGAAGCACGCCTGGCACCGTTTGCCGACGAGCCTTTGCCACCGGTAATCGAGCCACTTACAAAAGAGCAGCCTGTTGTGCGGAGTAACCAGCCATGACCACCTTCTGGAGCACCTATATCTGCGTGCTGACCATTGGCAGCCTGATCGGCCTGACCTGGCTGTTGATCGGCACCCGCAAGGGCGAAACCAAGGGCAGTACCGACCAGACCATGGGCCACAGCTTCGATGGCATCGAGGAATATGACAATCCGCTGCCCAAGTGGTGGTTCATGTTGTTCGCCGGGACGCTGGTGTTCGCGATCGGTTATTTGATCGTGTATCCGGGGCTGGGCAACTGGAAAGGCATCGCCCCCGGCTACGAAAACGGCTGGACCGGCGTCAACGAATGGCAGAAGGAAATGGACAAGGCTGACGCCCGCTTCGGGCCGATCTTTGCAAAATTCGCCGCGATGCCGGTGGAGCAAGCCGCCCAGGATCCTCAAGCGCTGAAAATGGGTGGCCGCCTGTTTGCGTCGAATTGTTCGGTCTGCCACGGCTCGGACGCCAGAGGCGCTTACGGCTTCCCGAACCTGACCGACAACGACTGGCGCTGGGGCGGCTCCGCTGACACGATCAAGGCCACCATCATGGCCGGCCGGGTCGCGGCCATGCCAGCCTGGGGCACGATCATCGGCGAAGACGGTGTGAAAAACGTTGCGGCGTATGTGCGCCACTCACTGGCAGGGCTGCCACTGCCCGCTGATGACAAGGCGGATCTGGCCGCCGGACAGCAAGTGTTCAGCTCCACGTGTGTAGCCTGTCATGGCGCAACAGGCAAAGGCACCGAAGTCATGGGCGCCCCAAACCTCACACAGCCGGGCGGTTTCATCTACGGCACCAGCCTGGCGCAGTTGCAGCAGACCATTCGTCTTGGTCGCCAAGGTCATATGCCTGCTCAGGCCGATTTATTGGGCAATGACAAAGTACAGCTGCTGGCCGCTTATGTTTACAGCCTGTCGAAGGGTCCTGATCAACTCATCGACAAAGGTAAAGCGGCGCGGTAGCAAAAAGAGCAACACTGTGGACCCCTTCAACACCGCACCCTGCAACAGGGTGCGGTGGTCCCTTTTATTCGCAGATGTTCTCCCATCAAACAACATGCAAACTACTGGATTGAAATACATTTTCTGTAGGAGCTGCCGAAGGCTGCGATGCATTTCTCCCGATACACCGCGATCGCAGCCTTCGGCAGCTCCTACAGGTCCTATGTTTGTTTGCCGCGAGACAGCGTGGTATCAGGGACACCGGGGCGGCTCTCATCAATCAAAATGCAAACTACTGGATTGAAATGCATTTTCTGTAGGAGTGAGCTTGCTCGCGATTCGATTTCCTGGTCCAGGAATTTATCGACTGAACTGGCGCTATCGCGAGCAAGCTCACTCCTACAGAACCGGGAGCCCAGCGTTTCGGGACCCAAAGGTCACGTGAAAGAAACGTGCACGACATTCGTGCCATGCAAACGCTCAACGGCCTGACGAACCAGGGCTGTTCGCTTACTCTTGGCATGCTGCTAATGTCCGTTACTCCCACCCCGGATTTTACCCGTGCTACACCCTCCAGAAAATTTCTGTCCACCGGGACAGGTTTTTCCTTTACGCTCCGCGTCGGAATATGCCTGAAACGGCCGCTGAGCATGCCTGCGCCGGGTTTCATGGGTTAATAACGTTCACACCCTGATAAATAGTCGAACCGTGGAACCTGATAATGAGCACAGCAAACAGTCCGACTGCTTATAACTATAAGGTGGTCCGCCAGTTCGCCGTCATGACGGTGGTCTGGGGCATCCTGGGCATGGGGCTTGGCGTTTTCATCGCCGCACAGCTGGTCTGGCCGGAACTGAACCTGGGGCTGGAATGGACCAGTTTCGGTCGCCTGCGACCTTTGCATACCAATCTGGTGATCTTCGCGTTCGGCGGCTGCGCGCTCTTCGGCACCTCTTATTACGTGGTGCAACGCACGTGTCAGACCCGGTTGATTTCCGATGGCATGGCGGCGTTCTCGTTCTGGGGCTGGCAAGCGGTCATCGTCAGCGCCATCATCACCCTGCCGATGGGCTACACCACCACCAAGGAATACGCTGAACTGGAATGGCCGATAGCGATTCTGCTGACCATTGTCTGGGTGGTGTATGGCGCGGTGTTTTTCGGCACCATCGTCAAGCGCAAGACCCGACACATCTATGTCGCCAACTGGTTCTACGGTGCATTTATTGTTGTCACCGCCATGCTGCACATCGTTAACCACATCTCGTTGCCAGTCAGCCTGTTCAAATCCTACTCAGCCTACTCGGGTGCCACCGACGCGATGATTCAATGGTGGTACGGCCACAACGCAGTGGGTTTCTTCCTGACCACCGGCTTCCTCGGCATGATGTATTACTTCGTGCCCAAGCAGGCTGAGCGGCCAATCTATTCGTATCGCCTGTCCATCGTGCACTTCTGGGCGCTGATCACCCTGTACATCTGGGCCGGTCCGCACCACCTGCATTACACAGCCCTGCCCGACTGGGCGCAGTCGTTGGGCATGGTGATGTCGATCATTCTCCTCGCGCCAAGCTGGGGCGGGATGATCAACGGCATGATGACCCTCTCCGGCGCGTGGCATAAATTGCGCACGGACCCGATCCTGCGGTTTCTGGTGGTGTCCCTGGCGTTCTACGGCATGTCGACTTTCGAAGGTCCGATGATGGCGATCAAGACGGTCAACGCCCTTTCCCACTACACCGACTGGACCATCGGCCATGTGCATGCAGGCGCATTGGGCTGGGTAGCGATGATCACTATAGGCGCGACGTATCACATGATCCCCAAAGTGTTTGGTCGACCGCAGATGCACAGCATCGGCCTGATCAACGCGCACTTCTGGCTGGCGACCATTGGCACCGTGCTGTACATCGCGTCGATGTGGGTCAACGGCATCACCCAGGGCCTGATGTGGCGAGCGATCAACGACGACGGCACGCTGACTTACTCCTTCGTCGAGGCACTGCAAGCCAGCCACCCGGGTTACATCGTGCGAATGATCGGCGGCGCGACCTTCGCCAGCGGCATGCTGCTCATGGCTTATAACGTCTGGCGCACCGTGCGTGCTTCCAACCCCGAAGAAGCCGAAGCCGCAGCACAAATCGCCGTGGGGGGGGCTCACCGATGAAGCACGAACTCCTCGAAAAGAACATTGGTCTTCTGGCCCTCTGCATGGTCATCGCCGTCAGCATCGGCGGCCTGACACAAATCGTCCCGCTGTTTTTTCAGGACGTGACCAACAAGCCGGTGGAAGGCATGAAGCCGCGTACCGCGCTGGAAGTCGAAGGCCGCGACGTGTACATCGCCAACGGCTGTGTCGGTTGTCACTCGCAGATGATTCGTCCGTTCCGCGCCGAAACCGAACGCTATGGTCATTACTCGGTGGCGGGCGAAAGCGTCTGGGATCATCCATTCCTGTGGGGCTCCAAACGCACCGGGCCGGACCTGGCGCGGGTCGGCGGCCGCTACTCGGACGACTGGCATCGGGCGCATTTGTACAACCCGCGCAACGTGGTCCCGGAATCGAAAATGCCGGCCTATCCGTGGCTGGTCGAGAAGCATCTGGATGGCAAGGACACCGCGAAGAAAATGGAAGTCCTGCGCACGTTGGGTACACCTTATACCGACGCAGACATCGCTGGCGCTCAGGCGGCAGTGAAAGGCAAAACCGAAATGGATGCACTGGTGGCCTATCTGCAAGGCCTCGGCACCGTCATTAAAAGCAAGCGGTGATCTGGATGGATATCGGGATGATTCGGGGGCTTGGCACCCTGGTGGTGATGGTGGCCTTCATCGGTCTGGCGCTCTGGGTGTTCAGCCCCCGGCGCAAGACAGAGTTTGACGATGCCACCCTGTTGCCCTTCGCGGACGATCCCGAAGCGATCAAAAAGGTCGAGCAGGAAAAAGCATTCAGGAGCAAGCAATGAGCACTTTCTGGAGTCTGTACGTCACCGTCCTGACGTTGGGCACGGTCTTCGCTCTGACGTGGCTACTGCTTTCCACTCGCAAGGGCCAGCGTGACGACACTACTGAAGAAACCGTCGGCCACGCCTTTGACGGCATCGAGGAGTACGACAACCCGCTGCCCAAGTGGTGGTTCATGCTGTTTATCGGCACGATTATTTTTGCGCTGGGCTATCTGGTGCTGTATCCCGGCCTGGGTAACTGGAAAGGCCTCTGGCCGGGCTACGGTTACATGAATACCGACAAGAAAATCGAGTTCTCCGACGGCCAGACCGGCTGGACGGCCGTGCATGAATGGGAAAAGGAAATGGCGCGGGCCGAGGCGCGTTTCGGGCCGATTTACGCTAAATTTGCGTCGATGCCCATCGAGGAAGTCGCCAAGGATCCGCAGGCCCTGAAGATGGGCGGCCGCCTGTTCGCGTCCAACTGTTCGGTGTGTCATGGCTCCGACGCCAAAGGCGCTTATGGCTTTCCGAACCTGACCGATGCCGACTGGCGCTGGGGCGGCAACCCGGAAACCATCAAAGCCACGATCATGGGCGGCCGCCACGCGGTGATGCCCGCATGGGGGGATGCCCTCCAGGAACAAGGCGTGCGCGATGTGTCGGCGTACGTGCTGACCGCGCTCAGCGGCCGCAAATTACCGGAAGACGCCAAGGCTGACCCGGTGGCCGGGCAAAAGATATTCGCCACCACCTGCGTCGCTTGCCACGGCCCGCAAGGCAAAGGCATGCAAGTGCTGGGTGCTCCAGACCTGACCCATCCGGGGTCGTACATCTACGGATCCAGCTACGCGCAGTTGCAACAAACCATCCGCTACGGCCGTCAGGGCCAGATGCCTGCACAGGCAGCGATTCAGGGCAATGACCGGGTGCATATTCTGGCGGCGTATGTGTATAGCTTGTCGCGGGATAAGGCGGCAGATGCTGAGTAAGCTGAAGAAACTCTGATTGTGGGAGCGGTGCTTGCCCGCGATAAGGCTGGACGCGATCTAAAGTGAATCGCGTCCAGCCTTATCGTCGGAATGCCGCCCAGACCAAGCTCGGCTCCCACAGGGAAATCACATACCGCAAAAAAAACTGCAAATCAATTGACCCGAATCAGCACGCTCTACACCTGTTTGCACCAGGATTCGCCGCGAGCCACTCACGAAGACTGCTGGCGTATCATGGCCTTCATCACTGCACGCTCCTGACCACAGAGGCATTTTTCCACCGCCGTGGGACACACCGATGAGCAATAACATTCCGGTCGTCAACGTCACGCCACCGCCTGAAAGCGGGACCCAGACGGTCGACCTCTACGCCTCGCGGGAAAAAATCTACACCCGCGCGTTCACCGGCCTGTTCCGCAATCTGCGCATGCTCGGCGGCGCTCTGCTGTTCCTGATTTACTTCGGTACGGTCTGGTTGAATTGGGGTGGGCATCAGGCCGTGTGGTGGAACCTGCCGGAGCGCAAGTTCTACATCTTTGGCGCGACTTTCTGGCCACAGGATTTCATCCTGCTCTCCGGCATTCTCATCGTCAGCGCGTTTGGCCTGTTTTTCATCACTGTGTACGCCGGTCGGGTCTGGTGCGGCTACACCTGCCCGCAAAGTGTCTGGACCTGGATTTTCATGTGGTGCGAAAAGGTCACCGAAGGCGACCGCAACCAACGCATCAAGCTCGATAAAGCGCCCATGAGCGCCAACAAGTTCGTGCGTAAATTTGCTAAACACAGCCTCTGGCTGTTGATTGGTTTCCTCACCGGGCTCACCTTTGTCGGCTACTTCTCGCCCATTCGCGACCTGATCACCGAGTTTTTCACCGGTCAGGCCGATAGCTGGGCGTATTTCTGGGTTGGCTTCTTCACCCTCGCGACTTACGGCAATGCGGGCTGGCTGCGTGAGCAAGTGTGTATATACATGTGCCCCTATGCGCGGTTTCAAAGTGTGATGTTCGACAAGGACACCCTGATCGTGTCCTATGACCCACGCCGTGGCGAGCAACGTGGTCCGCGTAAAAAAGATCAGGACTACAAAACGCAAGGTCTGGGCGACTGCATCGATTGCACGATGTGCGTGCAGGTCTGCCCTACCGGCATCGACATTCGCGACGGCCTGCAAGTGGAGTGCATAGGCTGCGCCGCCTGCATCGACGCCTGCGACAGCATCATGGACAAGATGAACTACCCGCGCGGGCTGATCAGCTACACCACCGAGCATAATCTTTCCGGCCAGGTCACCCATAAGCTACGGCCGCGTCTGATCGGCTATGCGGCAGTGTTGCTGTTAATGATCGGCCTGCTGGTCTCGGCGTTCTTGATGCGCTCGCTGGTCGGCTTCGACGTCAGCAAGGACCGCGTGCTGTATCGGGAAAACGCCGAAGGCCGGATCGAGAATGTCTACAGCCTGAAGGTCATGAACAAGGACCAGGTGGATCACACCTATGTGCTTGACGTCACTGGCCTGCCAGACCTGAAATTGCAGGGACGCCGTGAGTTCAAAGTGGCTGCCGGGGATATTTTCAGCATGCCCGTGGAGCTGTCCATCGCGCCCGAAAAACTGCCATCCAGCACCAACGAGGTGATTTTCATCCTCAAGGATGCCGACGGCGATGCTCACGCAGAAACCAGGAGCCGTTTTATCGGCCCGCAAGTTCGTTAAAGAGAGCTGCCCATGTCCGTCGCAACTGCGCAAAGCCCTTGGTACAAGCACATCTGGCCTTGGATCCTGATTAGCATTCTGACCTGCTCGGTGACGCTGTCTCTGACCATGGTGACTATCGCGGTGAATAATCCTGACAATCTGGTCAACGACAATTATTACGAAGCGGGCAAAGGCATCAACCGTTCACTGGACCGCGAACTGCTGGCCCAGACGCTCATGCTGCGTGCCAGTGTTCATCTGGATGAACTGACAGGCGAAGCAGACGTGCGCCTGACAGGCAAAAGCAGGCCGAAGACCCTGGAACTGAACCTGATTTCCCCGACCCAGCCGCAAAAAGACCGGAAAATGGTTTTGATGCAGAGCAGCTCCGAACCTGACCGCTACATCGGGCAATTGACCGATAAAGTCGAGGGCCGCCGGTTTGTCGAATTACTGGGAGTTGAAAACGGTCAGACCTGGCGCCTGTTCGAGGAAGAACAGATCAGCCACGACAAAGACCTTGCACTGGGCGATGAAGCGATTCAGGGTGCGGAAGATTTGAGTAAGTGAGCGCACCGCACAATTGCGGCGGGAACTGCCCCGGCGTCCATGGCACCGCGCTGTCGCGCAGCAAACACAGGACCCGTAGGAGCTGCCGAAGGCTGCGATCGCGGTGTATCAGGAGAAATGCATCGCAGCCTTCGGCAACTCCTACAGAAAATGCATTTCAATCCAGTATTTTGCTGTTGTTTGATGAGGGCGAACTTGTTCGCGAGGCGGTGTGCCTGAATAACCGCGTCATGCCCTCTCGCCAACAAGTTGGCTCCTACCGTTGTTCTGCTGCGACCCAAAGACCATGACCACACCCACCCCCTGCTACCACTGCGCCCTGCCCGTCCCGACGGGCAGTCGCTTTACCGCCGTCGTGCTCGGAGAAACCCGGGCGATGTGCTGCCCGGGGTGTCAGGCCGTGGCTGAGTCTATCGTCGCTGGCGGGCTGGAAAGTTATTACAGCCATCGCGACAAGGCATCGGCCAACCCTGACACCTTGCCCCTGCAATTGCCGGATGAACTGGCACTGTACGACCGCGCCGATGTGCAGGCTCCGTTTGTTCGGCATCAGGGCGAACTCGCAGAAACGACGCTGCTGATGGAAGGCATCAGTTGCGCGGCCTGTGGCTGGCTCATCGAGCGTCACTTGCGTGCTCTGCCTGCGGTGGCTGAAGCACGCCTGAACCTGTCCAGCCACCGATTGCATGTCAGTTGGTCAGACAGCCAGATGCCCTTGAGTGAGCTGCTCGGTCAATTACGCAGCATCGGCTACGTTGCCCACCCTTATGAGGCCGACCGGGCCACAGTAAAACTCGCTGAAGAAAACCGCCTGGCGTTGCGACAGCTTGGCGTGGCCGGTTTGCTGTGGTTCCAGGCGATGATGGCAACCATGGCCACATGGCCGGAATTCAACATCGACCTCAGCCCGGACATGCACACCATCCTGCGCTGGGTCGCGATGTTTCTGACGACGCCCATCGTCTTCTACAGTTGCGCGCCATTCTTTCGTGGTGCTGTGCGCGACCTGCGCACCCGCCACCTGACCATGGACGTTTCCGTATCCCTGGCGATTGGCGGGGCTTACGTCGCGGGCATCTGGACCGCCATCACCGGCAACGGCGAGCTGTATTTCGACGCCGTGGGCATGTTCGCCCTGTTCCTGCTGGCCGGGCGCTATCTGGAACGCCGCGCCCGGGAACGCACTGCGGCGGCCACCGCCCAACTGGTCAATCTGCTACCCGCGTCCTGCCTGCGTCTCGATGACCAGGGTCAGACAGAGCGGATTCTGCTCAGCGAACTGCGCCTGGGTGATCAGGTGCTGGTGCAGCCCGGCACCGTGCTGCCTGCCGACGGCAAAATCATCGAAGGCCGCTCAAGTATTGATGAATCGCTGCTGACAGGCGAATACCTGCCCCAGCCGCGAAGTTCCGGCGATGCAGTCACGGCGGGCACCTTGAACGTTGAAAGCGTGCTCACAGTGGAAGTCCTGGCGCTGGGCCACGAGACGCGCTTGTCAGCCATTGTTCGCCTGCTCGACCGGGCACAGACAGAAAAACCCCGACTGGCGGAAATTGCCGATCGGGCGGCGCAGTGGTTCCTGTTGCTTTCACTGGTTGCAGCAGCGGTTATAGGCGTCATCTGGTGGCAGATCGATTCGTCGCGAGCATTCTGGATCGTCCTCGCGATGCTGGTCGCCACCTGCCCGTGCGCCCTATCTCTCGCGACCCCGACAGCGCTCACCGCCGCCACCGGCACGCTGCACAAATTCGGTCTGTTGCTAACCCGCGGCCATGTCCTTGAGGGACTCAACCAGATCGACACGGTGATTTTCGACAAGACCGGCACCCTGACCGAAGGAAAACTGGCGCTGCGCAGCATCCAGCCGCTGGGTGAGCTGGACGCCGACGCTTGCCTGAGCCTGGCCGCCGCGCTGGAAAACCGTTCGGAGCATCCCATCGCAAAAGCGTTCGGCCGCGCCCCCATTGCAGCCGGGGAAGTCTTCAACCGAACCGGGCTGGGCCTTGAGGGCATCGTCAACGGTCAGACGTTACGGATCGGGCAACCAGCTTTTGTCAGCGCCCTGAGCGCCAGCGATATCCCGGCAGCGCCCGATCAGACTGGGCAACATCTGTTACTGGGCGACCGCAATGGGCCGCTGGCCTGGCTCATTCTTGATGATCGTCTGCGTGAAGACGCCCACGAACTGCTGCAAGCCTGCAAGGCGCGCGGCTGGAAAACCCTGCTGCTGTCCGGTGACAGTTCGCCAATGGTTGCCCAGGTCGCCGCCGAACTGGGCATCGACGAGGCCCGTGGCGGCCTGCGCCCTGACGACAAGCTGGCGGTGCTGCAAGCGTTGCATCGTCAGGGTCGCAAGGTTTTGATGCTCGGCGACGGCGTGAATGACGTGCCGGTGCTGGCGGCTGCCGATATCAGTGTCGCCATGGGCTCGGCCACGGACCTGGCGAAAACCAGCGCCGATGCGGTGTTGCTATCCAATCGCTTGCAGGCGCTGGTTCAGGCCTTTGCTCTGGCGCGCCGGACTCGCCGGGTAATCATCGAAAACCTGCTCTGGGCCGGGCTTTACAATGGCCTCATGCTGCCGTTCGCGGCGCTGGGCTGGATTACACCGATATGGGCTGCGGTAGGCATGTCCATCAGTTCGTTGACGGTGGTACTCAACGCCCTGCGCCTGACTCGCGCGCCGTCCGTCACAGACGATAATCGGCAGTGTTCCCCGGAGGCTTTATGCCAGCGCTCTACATCATGATCCCGGCGGCCTTGCTGCTGGTCGGCGTGGCGATTTACATCTTTTTCTGGGCAGTGGACAGCGGCCAGTACGACGACATGGAAGGCCCCGCCCATAGCATTCTTTTTGATGAGCAGGACCCGAAGCATCAGGCGGCGGTGGATGAGGTTGCGGGAAGGAAAAAAGATGAATCTGATGTTTGAGCCCAATCCCGAGCAAACGCCGGATCCTGTTGGAGCGACCGGAGTGGCGCTCCAACTAGCCCGCAATAAGGCTGGACGCGTTAGACCTGAAATCCGAGGCGTCTACATCGCGGGCAAGCCTCGCTCCTATCAAACAAACTACAACTATTTGATTTGGAGAACTTTTTCATCTGTAGGAGCGCGCTTGCCCGCGATCGCGTCAGCACAGGCAATATATTCATCGACTGACAGACCGAA
>NZ_JAWHNU010000094.1:0-14454 GCF_032582135.1 Pseudomonas syringae group sp. J309-1
CGGTTGCGGCCCTGCCTGGTTTTTAAACGTTCCGACCGCCCCCCCCACCCGCGCGCCCCCCCCCCGCTCCCACAGGAATGCATTACCAGAATTGGTATTAGCGACCCAATCCCGATACTTCAAAGCTGCCACGAACTCTAAGAGCAGGTACGATACGAACCTATTTTATCGGTGGCCGGGTTAATGAAATTCAAGGATCTACGGGATTTCGTGCAGCAGCTTGAGCAGCGCGGAGAGTTGAAACGCATTCAGATGCCCATTTCCCCAGTGTTGGAAATGACCGAAATCTGCGATCGGACCTTGCGCGCCAAGGGCCCCGCTCTGCTGTTCGAAAAGCCGGTGGGCTTTGATATTCCGGTGCTGGGCAACCTGTTCGGCACGCCAGAACGCGTCGCCATGGGCATGGGCGCTGAAGAAGTCAGCGAACTGCGGGAGATCGGCAAACTGCTGGCATTCCTCAAAGAGCCCGAGCCTCCCAAGGGTTTGAAAGACGCTTGGTCCAAGCTGCCGATCTTCAAAAAAGTCATCTCCATGGCCCCCAAGGTCGTCAAAGACGCCCCTTGCCAGGAGATCGTCATTGAAGGCGACGATGTGGATCTGGGCATGCTACCCGTTCAGACCTGCTGGCCTGGCGACGTTGGCCCGCTGATCACCTGGGGCCTGACCGTGACTCGCGGCCCGAATAAAGAACGGCAGAACCTGGGCATTTATCGCCAACAGGTCATCGGCCGCAACAAAGTCATCATGCGCTGGTTGAGCCATCGTGGCGGCGCGCTGGACTTCAAGGAATGGTGTCTCAAGCATCCTGGCGAGCCATTCCCGGTGTCCGTTGCGCTGGGTGCAGATCCGGCGACGATTCTCGGCGCTGTGACGCCGGTGCCGGACAGCCTCTCCGAATATGCCTTCGCAGGCTTGCTGCGGGGCAATCGCACAGAGCTGATCAAGTGCCGTGGCAATAACCTGCAAGTGCCCGCCAGCGCGGAAATCGTTCTGGAAGGCGTGATTCATCCCGGCGAGATGGCCGATGAAGGCCCGTACGGCGACCACACCGGCTATTACAACGAAGTCGACAGCTTCCCGGTGTTCACCGTAGAGCGCATCACCCACCGCATCAAGCCGATTTATCACAGCACTTACACCGGCCGTCCACCTGATGAGCCGGCGATTCTTGGCGTTGCATTGAACGAAGTGTTCGTGCCGATCCTCCAAAAGCAGTTCCCGGAAATCACCGACTTCTATTTGCCGCCCGAAGGCTGCTCGTACCGTATGGCGGTGGTGACCATGAAGAAGCAGTACCCTGGCCACGCAAAGCGCGTAATGCTCGGCGTGTGGTCGTTTTTGCGACAGTTCATGTACACCAAGTTCGTTATCGTCACCGACGACGATATCAATGCTCGGGACTGGAACGACGTGATCTGGGCCATTACCACGCGCATGGACCCCAAGCGCGACACGGTAATGATCGAAAACACGCCGATTGATTATCTGGATTTCGCCTCACCGGTTTCCGGACTGGGTTCGAAAATGGGGCTGGATGCAACGCATAAATGGCCAGGCGAAACCACACGTGAGTGGGGTCGAGTGATCGTCAAAGACGAAGCCACCACTCGCCGGGTCGACGAAATCTGGAATCAGTTGGGAATAGATTGATGCGCGTGACTTTGCAGCCTTCGGGTGCAGTGCTGGAAACCTTGCCCGGTGAGCGGATTCTCGATGCCGCGCAACGTTTGGGTTACGAATGCCCGCAAAGCTGTCGCAACGGCAACTGCCATGTGTGCTCGGCGCTGCTGGTCCAGGGCCGCGTGAAACAGTCCGACGACGAGCTGACCCACGGCGAGATCTATACCTGCCTCGCAGAACCGCTGGAAGACTGCGAAGTGCTATGGGACGGCGTGCTCGCTCTCGGTGAGCTGCCCGTTCGCACATTCGCCTGCCAGTTAAGCGAGTGTGTTGAAGTCGGTGGCGATGTCTGGCGGGTAGGCTTGCGCGCCCCGGCTGGCAAGCCACCGCGTTATCACGCCGGTCAGTACTTGATGATCCACAAGGACAGCGGCGAGAAATCGGCGTTCTCTCTGGCGTCCGCCCCCCACAGCGGTCGCGATCTGGAAATGCATGTACTGGTCCGCGAAGCCAGCGCACAAAGCCTGATCGAACAACTGCAACGAGATCAGATGGCTCGCATCGAACTGCCATTTGGTGACACGCACCTGGCCGATCTGCCTGATGGCCCGCTGGTATTGATCGCCGCCGGTACCGGCATGGCGCAGATGCACAGCCTGATCGAACACTGCCGCGCCAAAGGCTTCGCTCACCCGGTGCACCTGTACTGGGGCGCGCGTCGTCCGGATGACTTCTACGAGATCAAGCATTGGGAAGAGTGGAAGAAGCTGCCCAATCTGTTTCTGCACAAAGTGGTCAGCGACCTGTGTGGCTGGGAAGGACGCTGCGGCATGCTCCATGAAGCCGTCTGCGAAGACATTGACGACCTCTCGGCAGTACACGTCTACGCCAGCGGCTCTCCGGCCATGATCTACGCCACCCTCGATGCACTGGTCAGCGCCGGAATGGACGCACATCAAATGCGTGCTGACGTCTTCGCCTACGCGCCACGGCCCTGATCAGGACGCCGTCAAAAACGAAACCCTACGTTAAGCATCGCAGCGGAAGCCCCCAACAGGACGGCTTCCGCGACGACAGGCCCCAGATTGACTCCCACTCCGGGAATAATTACAGGCGCTATGCCGTAGTGATTCAGCGGAATCTTGTCTCGGTATTCGCCCCGATAGCCATGCAACAGCCCACCCGTGACTTTCAGGTACACCGCGGGAAACCGGCTGCTGTTGAAGCGCTTACCCACATAGCCGTAAACGGAACGCTGCGCGAATGAGTTGCGAAAAGTGGCGCCGCCATAGACCAGCCCTGATGCCTCGTTGTGCTCAAGTCCGATAAGGTTTTGGCGGTTGTTATGCTCCGGCGAGGACGAGAAATGCCTCGTGTACACACTGGTCTGCACGACCCAAAAACCTTCCCTGTCCGACTCTGCCTGTACATCAGCCTTTGCTTGCAGGGCCCCAGCGCCCAGCGCTAAAAGCCACATCACCTTTATAACCGCATCTACTTTCATGGCCGGATGTACTGCTTATGACTTTGAGGCTGGGCGTTATACGACTCGAGTGGTTGACTCTGTAAGCGGAATGATCCCAATGTCATGTAGGAATCCTCCTTAAATTAAACGTGACCATTACACGTCGTTCATCGGGAAGATTCCGCAAATCCGTTAGGGGTTAACTTGCATGGATTGCTAATTGCATTGTTTTTTTAATTAAATAGATGCAACTGTTTCAGCCGTGAAACGTGATCGCCCGTCGGCCTGGTCATCAAGCCGGGGCTCACGTCATCGATTTATCCAAGCTCGCGTTGCAGCGCGTCACTCACTCAGATCCGCTACAACTGGCAGCGTACAGGCCAGGGGAGCCCGAATGGAGAATCAAATCAACAGCTTGTCAGCGGCCGTTCACGACGGTCTGGGGCTGACGTATCCACCCATTATCGATCTGGGTCCGCAGCTGACCCGCGAGCAATTGATGCTCTCGATGAAAAAAACCATGCAGCGCCATGAAGGTGGACCCGTGTGGCTGTTCGCATACGGGTCATTAATCTGGCGGCCCGAGTGCACAGCTGTGGAGCGCCAACGCGGGCGTATTCATGGTTACCATCGCGGTTTGTACCTGTGGTCGCACGAGCATCGGGGAACACCGGAAATGCCCGGCCTGGTGTTTGGCCTGGATCGCGGCGGCTCATGCAGCGGCTTTGCTTACCGCTTGCCGGAAGACAATCTTGAAGAATCGCTGCTTGCCCTGTGGCAGCGAGAAATGCCCTTCCCTTCCTATCGCCCACATTGGCTCAGTTGCCGCCTTGCTGACGGCCGACGGGTTCAAGCGCTCGGATTTGTGCTGGAGCGACATCTACCCAGTTACGCTGGCAATTTGCCGGACAGCGTACTCAGCAAGGTGCTGGCCAGCGCTAGCGGCCGCTACGGCACCACGCGCGACTACGTCGAACAAACCGCCAATGCACTGCGCATTCACGCCATGCCGGATCTGAATCTGGAGGCCCGGTTGAAGCGGTGCTGGGTTGAGGAGCAGGGGGTGTGACAAACACTGAACCTGCCGTGGGGAATGTGGGAGCTGGGCTTGGCCCGCGATAAGGCTGGACGCGGTTCACTTTAGATCGCGTCGCCTCTATCGCGGGCAAGCCCGGCTCCCACAGGTTCCACTACATTCTGTGGATCCTGCGGGCGATATCCAGCCGTCGCCCTAGCGACTCGTACTCGCTACCTGCTTATGCCACAACGTCGGCAGCAAGAAGACGATAGACAGCACGCAAGCACCGATCAGCAAGACAAACCCGCCATCCCAACCGAAGTGGTCAACGGTGTAGCCCATTGCTGCACTGGCGGCGACCGAGCCACCCAGGTAACCGAACAGACCCGTAAAGCCTGCCGCTGTACCCGCTGCTTTTTTTGGTACCAACTCAAGTGCCTGCAAGCCGATCAACATGACCGGGCCGTAGATCAGGAAGCCGATGGAGACCAGCGCGATCATATCGACGGTCGGATTACCCGGCGGATTCAGCCAGTAGACCAGTGTCGCAACGGTCACCAGAACCATGAACACCACGCCCGTCAGGCCGCGGTTGCCTTTGAAGATCTTGTCCGACATCCAGCCGCACAGCAGCGTGCCCGGAATACCCGCCCACTCATAAAGGAAGTAAGCCCAGGAAGTCTTGTCGACCGTAAAGTGCTTGGCTTCTTTCAGGTAGGTCGGCGCCCAGTCCAGCACGCCATAGCGCAGCAGATAAACGAACACGTTAGCCAAGGCGATGTACCACAGCATTTTGTTGCGCAGCACGTACTTGACGAAGATTTCCTTGGCCGAAAATTCTTCTTCGTGGCTGGCATCGTAGCCTTCCGGATAGTCGTTCTTGTAATGCTCGATGGGTGGCAAACCAACCGATTGCGGAGTGTCACGCATGGTCGCGAATGCAAACACTGCAACCAGCAACGCCACCGCGGCAGGCACATAGAATGCTGCGTGCCAGTCGTTGGTCCAGCCCAGGCCCAACAGGAACAGCGGACCAATCAGACCACCCCCCACGTTGTGCGCCACGTTCCACACCGACACCACACCGCCGCGCTCTTTCTGCGACCACCAGTGCACCATGGTCCGTCCGCTTGGCGGCCAGCCCATGCCCTGCGCCCAGCCGTTGATGAACAACAGAATGAACATGATCGTCACGCTGGACGTCGCCCAGGGCGCGAAGCCGAATATGAACATCACGCCCGCCGACACCAGCAAACCGAAAGGCAGGAAATATCGAGGGTTGGAACGGTCGGAAACGATGCCCATCAGGAACTTGGACAAGCCGTAGGCAATTGCAATGGCCGACATCGCCACACCCAGCTGTCCACGGGTATAACCCTCATCGATCAGATAAGGCATCGCCAACGAGAAGTTTTTACGAAGCAGGTAGTAACCGGCGTAACCGATAAAGATGCCTGCGAAAATCTGCCAGCGTAGACGTCGGTAGGTACTGTCGACCTTTTCTTCAGGCAGGGGCGCCTGATGTGCGGCGGGACGGAAGAAACCAAACATCGAGACACTCCATTTTTTATTTTTCTGCGCGAAAGCGAATATTACATTTTCATTACAGAAAAAAGCACTGCTTATTACGCAAGAATTTGCAGGAAACATGGAGCGTCGCGTGTTGCTTTACGAACATGCCGCTAAATTACCAAGCAGAATCGTTTCACCTAATACCAACAACCACCTTCCCAACTGCCCGCCTCTCCCCCAACGAATTAATCGCCAGCCCCGCCTCTTCCAGCGGATAAACCTTCGATACCAACGGCTTCAACTTGCCCTGCGCATACCAACCAAACAATTGCTGAAAGTTCGCGACGTTATCTTCCGGCTGACGTTGCGCAAATGATCCCCAGAACACGCCGATCACGGCAGCACCTTTCAACAGTGCGAGGTTGACCGGCAGTTCGGGAATGCGGCCGCTGGCGAAGCCTACGACCAGCAGGCGGCCGTTCCAGGCGATGGAGCGGATGGCCTGATCGAAGAGGTCACCGCCGACGGGGTCGTAGATGACGTCGACGCCGTTGCCGCTGGTGAGGCGTTTGATTTCTTCTTTGAGGTTCGCTTCGCCGTAGTTGATCAGCTCGTCTGCGCCAGCCTGTTTGGCAACGGCGAGCTTTTCCGCAGAGCTGGCCGCGGCGATAACGTGGGCGCCCATGGCTTTGCCGATTTCAACAGCGGCCAGACCGACGCCCCCCGAAGCCCCGAGCACTAGCAAGGTTTCGCCGGCTTGCAGGTTGGCGCGTTGTTTAAGCGCGTGCATGGAGGTGCCGTAGGTCATGCTGAAAGCAGCGGCGGTATTGAAGTCCATGGCGGGCGGCATGGGTAATACGTTGTATGCGGGTACGGCGACTTGCTCGGCAAAGCTGCCCCAGCCGGTGAGAGCCATCACTCGGTCGCCGACTTTGAGATGGCTGACTTTTTCTCCAACCGCAGCGACAACACCTGCCGCCTCTCCACCTGGGGAAAAGGGAAATGGCGGTTTGAATTGGTACTTGCCTTCGATGATCAACGTATCGGGAAAGTTGACCCCGGCGGCATGCACATCCAGCAGGATTTCGTTCTTCTTGATTTGCGGGCTGGCGATGTCTTCAAGGACGAGGGTTTCGGCGGGGCCGAACGCTTTGCACAGCAAGGCTTTCATCAGACTATTCCTTTTGGATTTGTGGCCGATACGTTCAGGTATGTAGATTTTCGGGTCAATGAGCATGATCCGCCCTGATACTCATGCATAAGCTCAAGTAAGCTAGGCGGCAAACCGGATAAAGGAGTGGACTGTGAAAGCGTGGATCTTGATGTTGTTGGCCTTGTCGTTGCCAACCATGGCGCTGGCGAATGAAGAAGCGGCCAAAGAAGGTGAGGCGCCCAAGGTTGCCTATGTATCCCTGACACCACCTTTCGTGGGCAATTACGCACTGGATGGCGGCCCGAAGCTACGCGTCTTCAAGGCCGATATCGCTCTGCGAGTGACCGGTCCGGAAGCACAGGCTGCGGTAAAGCGTAATGATCCGTTGATCCGCAACCAGTTGGTGGCGCTGTTTACTCAGCAGACCGTCGACACCATGACCAGTGCCGAAGCTAAAGAGAAGCTGCGTCAGGAAGCGCTCAAGCAGGTTCAGCAAGTCATGAATGACGAAGAAGGCAAGCCGATCGTTGAAGATTTATTGTTCAACAACTTCATCGTTCAGTAACGGTTAACGCAATGCCAGGATCGCCGCCCACTGTTCGGCGGTCACTGGCATGACGGACAGGCGAGTGCCCTTCTGCACCAGTGGTAACTCCTCCAGCGCGCTTTGCTGCTTCAAATAACCCAGGCTGAGCACATTCGGGAAGGCTTCAACGAAAGCCACATCGACTGCGCTCCACTGATTTTTGTCAGCAGTGGCCTTGGCATCGAAATAGTGACTCTTCGGATCCAGCGCAGTCGGATCCGGATACGCTGCCTGGGTGATGCGCGCAATCCCGGCAATACCGGGCTCCGGGCAACTGGAGTGGTAAAAGAAAAATTCGTCGCCAACCGCCATGTCACGTAGAAAATTACGCGCCTGATAGTTGCGAACACCGTCCCAGCGCGCGGTGCCAAGCTTTTTAAGGTCAGTGATAGAGAGCTCATCGGGCTCTGATTTCATCAGCCAGTAGGCCATATTTGTTGCTCCTGAAATGTGCCGCGGACAAGTTGTCAGACAGTTTTATGACAAACCGACAGTCGGCTGGCGTCAACGTTTGCGTGTGAGCACGTGTTGTCGCAAAATGCCGGGATTTTAAGCTCCACGCTGCTGCACGGCCTACAAAAAACCGATGCTGACATCGTATTGATTTGCCTAAGGAGGGCAGTCAATGAAACGCAAGCCGGATTTACTTTGGATTTTGGTTATTTTGTTCGGCTTGGGTGTCGTCACTACGGGTTATGCGCAAAGTTTATGGGCCAGCAAGACTGATGCACCGGTCGAGATCACTCAACAGCAGCAGAAGTATCCTTCGCGGCACTAACTTGCAGTGATTCCCGTAGTAGCGCGCTTGCCCGCGATGCGTATTTCCAAACAAAATATTCATTGCCTGACCTGACGCTATCGCGGGCAAGCGCGCTCCTACAGTTCGAAAGCCCGGATCTCAAACCAGATACCAGCGCTTATCCGACACTGTGCCATCCAGCGGCACATCCCAACTGGCTTGCGCCAGACGCTCAACCTTCTGACACTCATGGGCAAGCCCAAGCAATACAGGCTTTTGCCAGGCTTTCATGCGTGAGCGATACGCCAGACTTCGATCGTAGAAGCCGCCGCCCATACCCAGGCGCCCGCCTTCATCATCAAAACCTACCAACGGCATCAGGATCAAATCCAGCGCCCAGATTTTGCGCTGTTTCGCCTGATTGATACGCGGCTCTGGAATGCGGAAGCGGTTGGGTTTGAGTTTCTCCCCAGGCTTGACCCGCTGGAACACCATCTTGGTTCTAGGCCAGGCGCTGAGCACAGGAAGGTAAGTGGCTTTGCCGCGTTTCTGTGCGGCGCGCAGTAATAGCCGCGGATCAATTTCGCCATCCATGGGCAGGTAAAGCGAGATGTGCCGGGCGCGACGAAACAGGGGATGCTGAGCCAGTTGGCGATAAATACCGCGTGCCGCTAAACGCTGTTCGCTGGCGCTCAAGGCGCGGCGAGCCTGACGTAATTGTCGGCGCAATTGCTGGCGTGTGAGCGGTGCGTCACTGGTCATGGGCGGCGGGACATGCAGACTGATCCATCACGGTTGAACCAGGATCGAGGACGCCAGGGCGACGACCTCGTGGACAGTGTTGTCGAATGAAACCGGCAACACTCGGAATTGAGACTCCCCGACGAACCGCTGTCGGTGTAGCCCTTGAACCCGAAAGTTCAAGGTGGAGATTGCAGGAGGTTTTAAGGCTTTCCGTCGAGCGGACATGCACACCAACCCCAACGTGCAACCCCCGTGGTTGTGCGTATCGGCTCAGGGACATGACCGACTGGCAAGCACTCCAGGGAGCGGCGCAAGTATACCGAAACTTGTGAAGAATTTCAGCCCCGAGGCGCATCCGGAGGCAAATCGGAGTCTGTGGCAAGCACCAGATCAACGCGATCCAGCAGGTCGCGGACCTGTTCGCGAGTTGAGCCACTGGCCTGCAGGTCGGGCAAATCCTGCTTATGCAGCAAATCGTGAGTAATGTTCAACGCGGCCATCACAGCGATCCGGTCGGCACCGATTACTTTGCCGCTGCTACGGATTTCACGCATCTTGCCATCCAGATAACGCGCGGCGCTGACCAGATTGGTGCGCTCTTCCTGAGGGCAGATGATCGAATATTCTTTGTCGAGGATCTGTACGGTGACGCTGTTGCCATTGCTCATGAGTCTTGCTCCAGGGCCTTGAGGCGCGAAATCATTGTCTCGACCTTCTGCCGGGCGATTTCGTTTTTTTCAATCAAATGAGCGCGTTCTTCGCGCCACGACTTTTCCTGAGCTAATAGGAGTCCGTTTTGGCGTTTTAGTTGCTCGACTCGAGTGATCAGTAATTCCAGTCGGGCCATCAGCGCTTGCAGGTCGGTGTCTTCCATTGGTTCCCACTGAATACTTTCTGATGAGTGGCACAGGAGCTGGCTTTACGCCACGGCCTCTGAAGCGCCGCCTACGGCCGTGTAGATGATCTTGTGGCCCGGATAGTCTAGGATACAAGCCTTCATTCTAGACACTGAGCCGATTGGCGACTAGCTACCCATGCCCATTCAGAATTCCCCGTACAAAGCATTCGCCACCCTGCTCAGCAGCAGCGGTCATCCTGTCTCTCCCGCTGAACTGCACGGCTTGTTGCTGGGCCGCAGTTGCGCCGGTTCCGGCTTCGATTCCGGTGACTGGTTGAACGACGCGGCAGAGCTGCTTGAGTCCGTGCCTGAAGACAATGTTCGTCAGGCCCTCATCGGCTTGCAGGAAATGGTCAAAGGCGAACTCACCAGTGACGACATGACCGTTGTTTTGCTGCTCCCGAGTGACGACGAGCCGCTTGCCCAACGCGCCATCGCGCTGGGCCAGTGGTGTCAGGGCTTCCTCACCGGTTTTGGTCTGACTGCCGGAGACACTGCCTTGAGCGCTGAAGCCATGGAAGTGTTGCAAGATCTGGCGGCCATCGCTCAGGTGCAGGACGCGCTGGAAGAGTCAGACGACGGCGAAAGCGATTACATGGAGGTCATGGAATACCTGCGCGTCGCGCCGCTGCTGTTGTTTACCGAGCTGAACAAAGCCACTAAGCCTGCCGAGCCAAAACCTTCGTTGCATTGATCCTTCATCGCCGCTTTCGCGACCATTGCCCATCCGGACGATGGTCGCGGCGCTTAAAAAGGGAACCTGCTTGCCTATGATCCACATCCCGAAGTCGGAATACGCTCGTCGACGCAAGGCTTTGATGGCGCAGATGGAACCCAACAGCATCGCCATTCTGCCCGCTGCCGCCGTGGCGATACGTAATCGCGACGTCGAACATGTGTATCGTCAGGACAGCGACTTCCAGTATCTGAGCGGCTTCCCGGAACCTGAAGCGGTGGTGGTGTTGATACCCGGCCGTGAACATGGCGAGTACGTGCTGTTCTGTCGCGAGCGCAATCCTCAGCGTGAACTGTGGGACGGGCTACGCGCCGGGCAGGAAGGAGCCATCCGCGACTTCGGCGCTGACGACGCGTTTCCGATCAACGATATCGACGATATCCTTCCCGGCCTCATCGAAGGCCGTGACCGGGTTTACTCGGCCATGGGCAGCAACGCGGAGTTTGATCGGCACCTGATGGAGTGGATCAATGCGATCCGCTCCAAAGCCCATCTGGGCGCTCAGCCGCCAAACGAATTCGTTGCCCTGGATCACCTGCTCCACGACATGCGCCTGTATAAATCGGCGGCGGAAATCAAAGTGATGCGCGAAGCCGCAAGGATTTCCGCCCGCGCTCACGTTCGTGCGATGCAAGCCTGTCGCCCCGGGTTGCATGAGTTCAGCCTCGAAGCCGAGCTGGATTATGAATTCCGTAAAGGCGGCGCGAAGATGCCTGCCTACGGCTCTATCGTTGCTTCGGGCCGCAACGCCTGCATCCTGCACTACCAGGAAAACGATGCGCTGCTCAAGGATGGCGATCTGGTGATGATCGACGCGGGTTGCGAGA
Organism: Pseudomonas syringae group sp. J309-1; assembly: GCF_032582135.1. Taxonomy (NCBI): domain Bacteria; kingdom Pseudomonadati; phylum Pseudomonadota; class Gammaproteobacteria; order Pseudomonadales; family Pseudomonadaceae; genus Pseudomonas; species Pseudomonas syringae group sp. J309-1. The sequence continues at coordinate 11,299 of NZ_JAWHNU010000094.1, forward strand.
TTGACTGTTACGCCAGCGATATCTCCCGGACCTTCCCGGTCAGCGGCAAGTTTTCTCCTGAGCAGAAAGCAATTTATGAGCTGGTGCTCAAATCTCAGGAAGCTGCGTTTGCGGCTATTGGCCCGGATAAACACTGGAATCAGGCACACGAAGCAACTGTCCAGGTCATTACCGAAGGTCTGGTGGAACTGGGCTTGTTGCAGGGCGATGTGGATGAGCTGATCGCCAACGAAGCCTACAAGGCTTTTTACATGCACCGCGCAGGGCATTGGCTGGGGATGGATGTACATGACGTCGGCGACTACAAGGTCGGCGGCGAATGGCGGGTACTGGAAGTCGGCATGACCCTGACGGTCGAGCCGGGTATCTATGTCGCCCCTGACAATCAGCAGGTTGCGAAGAAATGGCGCGGTATCGGTATAAGAATCGAGGATGACGTCGTGGTGACCAAAAAAGGCTGTGAAATTCTTACAGGTGACGTACCCAAAACCGTCACGGAAATCGAGGCATTGATGGCCGCAGCCCGCAATCAACCGGAATTTGCTGCATGAGCCGTTTCAATCTGGCAATCGTTGGCGGCGGCCTGGTCGGTGCCAGCCTCGCGATGGCTTTACAGGCCGGTGCGAAAGAGCGCGGCTGGAAGATCGTGTTGATCGAACAGTTCGCCCCTGGTGACACTTATCAGCCGAGCTACGACGCCCGTTCTTCGGCGTTGTCCTTCGGTGCTCGACAAATCTACGAGCGCCTTGGCCTGTGGCAAGCCATCGCCCGCCGCGCCGAGCCGATCCTGCAGATTCAAGTGTCTGACCGTGGTCGATTCGGGTCTGCGCGCCTGTCGGCGATGGAAGAAGGTGTTCCCGCGCTGGGTTATGTGGTGGAAAACGCCTGGCTGGGCCAATGCCTTTGGCAGGGCCTGGACAAAGACGTGGTCAGTTGGCGCGTCCCGGCCGAAGTCAAACACATGCAGGCGTTGCCGGATGGCTATCGCCTGTTGCTTGACGACGAAACCGAACTGGAATGTGATCTGGCGGTTCTCGCCGACGGTGGCCGTTCGAGCCTGCGCGAACAACTGGGTATCGGAGTTCGTCAGCGCCCTTACAATCAGAGCGCACTGATCGCCAACATCACGCCGAGCGAAGCCCATTGCGGTCAGGCGTTCGAACGCTTCACCGATGAAGGGCCAATGGCGCTGTTGCCGCTGCCGGAAAACCGTTGTGCGCTGGTCTGGACGCGTAAGGGTTCGGATACTCAACGCTTGCTCGAACTGGACGACCGCAGTTTTCTCAACGAACTGCAGAGCGTGTTCGGCTATCGCCTCGGCACGCTGCAACAGGTCGGGGTGCGGCATGTGTATCCGCTGAACCTCATCGAAGCGGAAGAACAAGTCCGCTCACATCTGGTCGTACTGGGTAACGCTGCGCACAGCCTGCACCCGATTGCCGGTCAGGGTTTCAATCTGTCGCTGCGGGATGCACACGCATTGGCGCAGACGCTACTGGCCAGCGATACGCTGCCGGGTGACCTGCCAACGTTGCAGCTGTATCGCGAGCAGCAGCGACTGGATCAACAGCTCACGGTCGGATTTTCCGATCAGGTCACGCGCCTGTTTGGCAGTAATGAGCCTCTTATCGCAGCGGGTCGTAACATCGGTTTGCTGGGCCTTGATCTGTTGCCTCCGGCCAAGCGCTGGTTCGCGCGTCAGGCCATGGGCCTGGGGACTCGTCCCAATGTTTGATTTACGTTTTATCACTCACCGGCTTACGCCATCAGCGGGAACGATTTAAAGCATGGAAATCCGCGCAGATCTCCTGATTGTCGGGGCCGGAATGGTCGGCAGCGCTTTGGCACTGGCTCTACAGGGCAGCGGCTTGAACGTTATCGTGGTCGATGGCGGTCCGCTGAGCGTCAAGCCATTTGACGCTCAGGCGATGTTCGAACCCCGGGTCAGCGCGTTGTCCGCGGCCAGCCAACGGATTCTGCAGCGCCTGGGCGCGTGGGAAGGCATCGCCAGTCGGCGCACCAGCCCTTACGGCGAAATGCAGGTCTGGGATGGCAGCGGCACGGGGCAGATTCACTTCTCGGCAGCCAGCGTCCACGCCGACGTGCTCGGGCATATCGTGGAAAACCGCGTTGTTCAGGACGCCCTGCTGGACCGTCTGCACGACTGCGATATCGGCCTGCTGGCCAACGCGCGACTGGAGCAAATGCGGCGCTCCGGGGATGACTGGCTGCTGACACTGGCTGACGGTCGTCTGCTGCGTGCGCCGCTGGTCATTGCCGCTGACGGTGCCAACTCTGCGGTTCGGCGTCTGACCGGTACTCAAACCCGGGAATGGGATTACCAGCATCACGCTATCGTGACCAGCGTGCGTACCAGCAACCCGCATCGCAAAACGGCCTGGCAGCGTTTTACCGACAATGGCCCACTGGCGTTCCTGCCGTTGCAGCGTGAAGGCGAGCATTGGTGCTCCATTGTCTGGTCAGTCACCCCAAAAGAAGCCGAGCGGTTGACGGCTCTGGACGATGATGCGTTCTGTCGCGAGCTTGAACAGGCCTTCGAAGGCCGTTTGGGTCCTGTGCTGGCCGTCGACCCTCGGGTGTGCGTGCCACTGCGTCAGCGCCACGCCAAGCGTTATGTCGCTGAAGGTCTGGCCTTGATCGGCGATGCCGCCCACACCATCCACCCGCTGGCCGGGCAAGGGGTGAATCTGGGCTTCCTTGACGCGGCGGTACTGGCTGAAGTGTTGTTGCATGCCAATGAGCGTGGCGAGCGATTGGCTGATGTGCGCGTGCTGAGCCGCTTCGAGCGGCGACGCATGCCTCACAATCTGGCGCTGATGGCCGCTATGGAAGGTTTCGAGCGGCTGTTTCAGGCCGACCAGTTGCCGCTGCGCTGGCTGCGCAATACAGGGCTGAAAATGGTTAATCAGATGCCGGAAGCCAAGGCGACCTTTGTGCGCCAGGCGCTGGGGTTGAGTGGAGACTTGCCGGATTTGGCGCGGTTGTAAGCCCAATGTCTTGGTAATGTGGGAGCCGGGCTTGCCCGCGATACAAACACCTCGGTGCAACCAGACATATCGCGTCATCGTTCATCGCGGGCAAGCCCTAATGCCTGTCAGTTAAGCTCCGTTGGTTTTTTCTTTGGATATTTGACCG
>NZ_JAWHNU010000095.1:0-12793 GCF_032582135.1 Pseudomonas syringae group sp. J309-1
ACAAGTTGGCTCCTACAGGTCACCCGTTTGCTGCGCGACAGCGCGGTGTCAGGGATACCGGGACCACTCCCACAGAAATCACTGATGACGTGGACTTCCCACAGGTTCCAGCCACGCTGAAACCCTACACCTTCTGCGGCTCGGCCTCCGCGACCACATCCCGCATGCGGTCGCGGTTGGCGAGGGTCGGGAACAGTTTGATCCAGATACCCGTCACCGCCAGGGTGCCGACGCCCCCCATCACCACCGCCGGAACCACGCCGAACCAGTGCGCGGTCAGGCCTGATTCAAACTCTCCCAACTGATTCGAAGCGCCAATGAACAGCCCGTTCACCGCGCTGACCCGGCCGCGCATTTCATCCGGGGTTTCCAGTTGCACGAAGGATGCGCGGATCACCATGCTGATCATGTCCGCTGCGCCGAGCACCACCAGCACCGCCATGGAAAACCAGAACGATGTCGACAGGCCGAACGCGATGGTTGCTACGCCAAACACTCCTACGGCGGTAAACATCACCCGCCCTACATGCCGTTCAACGTTGAAATGAGCGAGCCACAGCGACATCGCCAGTGCGCCGACTGCAGGTGCCGAGCGCAGCATGCCCAGCCCCCACGGACCGGTCAGCAGAATGTCCTTGGCAAACACCGGTAACAACGCGGTGGCGCCCCCCAGCAGCACCGCGAACAGGTCCAGCGAAATCGCGCCGAGTACGTCCGGACGGCTGCGGATGAAGCGAATCCCGGCCAGTAACGAGTCCATGGTGGCCTTGTTTTTGTTCAGCGGTGTCTGGCGAGCAGGCAGGCTGAGCATCAGCGAACAGGCGATTACGTAAAGTAATACGGTTGGCCCGTACACCCAGCTACTGCCGAACGCGTAAAGAAAGCCGCCCAATGCCGGAGCGACGATGGTTGCCGATTGCTGTGCCGATTGCGCTGCGGCCACTGCCCGAGGGAACAGAGCAGGGGGCACGATGCTCGGCAGCAAAGCCTGAGTGGTGGGCATTTCGAATGAACGGGACGCGCCTAGCGCAAAGGCCAGGATAAAGATCATTTCCCGCGTGACACTGTCGGTGCTGCTGCCGATGAACAGCGCCAGTGCGATACATGCCTGCGCGGTCTGGCAAATGGCGGCCACTTTGCGGCGGTCGTACCGATCCGCCACATGCCCGGTGTGCAGCATGAACAACACACGAGGCGCGAACTCCACCAGACCGACGAGTCCGAGGTCCAGCACGTTGCCGGTCAACTGGTAGAGATTCCAGCCAATGGCCACCGTCAGCATCTGAAAACCGCTGGCCGTAAAAATGCGGGCAAACCAGAAAGCGACGAACGGACGATGGTGGCGCAGTAACACTGGGGCTTGAGTCGGCATGAGCAACAACAGCCAGGCAGGGGAGAGTGGCCAGATTATCAGTTTGTAACAGTTAGTTGCATGAAAAGCCGGTCAGATTGGATCCAGATCTGAAGGTTTTCTCGTGTCACAGCCATAGCCCGTCGCAATGAAAATTCTTCTCATGTGCCTGCAAAACAGGGCCGCAAAGCGGTGAGACAACTCGCCACGCGGCAAAAGACCACACGTCCGAGAGGTTGAAATGGGACTACTCTTTGACAGTCAGTTGATCTGCGTCAATGCCCACAAGGCAAAAGAAACGGCAGGCGGCTTGACGGACTTCAAGGTTGCGCAATGGGCCGATGGAAAGGGCTGAGCCTTTTTTCTTCCTCCACCCAGAACGTTTTCAACCTGCCGCGCTCCTTACCAGTGGGGGGCAGTGGCTGCTGACCTCGCGTCATCAGCCGTATCACCTGATAGAGGAAAACCCAATGTTCGGTTTGGATGCAATTGAGCTCGCCCGAATTCAGTTCGCGTTTACCATCTCGTTCCACATCCTGTTCCCTGCCATTACCATCGGTCTGGCAAGTTACCTGGCGGTGCTGGAAGGCCTGTGGCTCAAGACCCACAACAACGTCTACCGAGACCTTTACCATTTCTGGTCGAAGATCTTTGCCGTCAACTTCGGCATGGGCGTGGTGTCCGGTTTGGTCATGGCGTATCAGTTTGGTACCAACTGGAGCCGCTTCTCCGACTTTGCCGGGGCCGTCACCGGGCCGCTTTTGACGTACGAAGTGCTCACAGCCTTCTTCCTCGAAGCCGGCTTTCTGGGCGTGATGCTGTTCGGCTGGAACCGCGTCGGGCGCAACCTGCACTTCTTCTCTACGGTCATGGTCGCCATCGGCACCCTGATCTCGACGTTCTGGATTCTGTCCTCCAATAGCTGGATGCAGACCCCGCAAGGTTACGAAATCATCGACGGCCGGGTGATCCCGACTGACTGGTTCGCAGTGGTGTTCAACCCGTCCTTCCCGTATCGCCTGCTGCACATGTCCATTGCGGCATTCGTAGCGACGGCATTCTTTGTCGGCTCGTCTGCTGCGTGGCATCTGTTGCGTGGCCGGGACACTCCACAAATCCGCAAAATGCTCTCGATGGCAATGTGGATGGCCTTGATCGTTGCTCCTGTACAGGCGGTGGTTGGCGACTTCCATGGCTTGAATACCCTTGAGCATCAACCGGCGAAAATCGCCGCGATTGAAGGTCACTGGGAAAACGTCGGTGACGAGCCGACGCCGTTGATCCTGTTTGGCTTGCCGGATATGAAGGAAGAGCGCACCAAGTACGCGGTTGAAATTCCGTACCTGGGCAGCCTGATCCTGACTCACAGCCTGGACAAGCAAGTACCGGCTCTCAAGGAATTCAAACCGGAAGACCGTCCTAATTCGACCATCGTGTTCTGGTCGTTCCGGGTCATGGTCGGTCTCGGCTTCCTGATGATTTTCACCGGTTTGTGGAGCCTCTGGCTGCGCAAGCGCGGCACGCTTTATAACTCCCGCGCGTTCCTGTATCTGGCTTTGTGGATGGGGCCGTCCGGTCTGATCGCGATCCTGGCAGGCTGGTTCACCACTGAAATCGGCCGTCAGCCTTGGGTCGTTTATGGCCTGATGCGTACTTCCGACGCGTCGTCCGGGCACAGTGTCATGCAGATGAGCATCACGCTGGTGATGTTCGTAGTGGTTTACTTCGTGCTGTTCGGTGCCGGTCTTGGCTACATGATGCGTCTGGTGCGCAAAGGTCCTAAAGCCTACGTCGAGCATGTCCCTGAAGGCGGCCCAGGTCAGAACCGTACACCCGCCCGTCCACTCTCCGCAGCTGTTGAAGGCGCGGAAGATGGCGACAATCTCGACAGTCTGGGCAAGGGGAACTGAGTCATGGGTATTGATCTTCCACTCATCTGGGCAATCATCATCATCTTTGGCGTGATGATGTATGTAGTGATGGACGGCTTCGACCTCGGCATCGGGATTCTCTTCCCGTTCATGAAGGACAAGACCGACCGCGACGTCATGATGAACACCGTTGCTCCCGTCTGGGATGGCAACGAAACCTGGCTGGTATTGGGGGGCGCCGGTTTGTTCGGTGCATTCCCGCTGGCTTATTCGGTGGTGTTGTCGGCGCTCTACCTGCCGCTGATCCTGATGCTCATCGGCCTTATTTTCCGCGGTGTTGCTTTCGAGTTTCGCTTCAAGGCAACCGATGAGAAACGTCACCTGTGGGACAAAGCCTTCATCGGCGGCTCTCTGACAGCGACGTTCTTTCAAGGCGTGGCACTGGGTGCATTCATTGACGGTATTCCGGTGGTCAATCGTCAGTTCGCGGGCGGTGATCTGGACTGGTTCTCACCGTTCACCGTGTTCTGCGGTCTGGCGCTGATCGTCGCTTATGCGCTGCTGGGGTGTACCTGGCTGATCATGAAGACCGAAGGTGCTCTGCAGAAAGCCATGCACAACTTGGCACGTCCGTTGGCCACCGCCTTGCTGGTAGTGATTGGTGTCGTCAGTATCTGGACGCCGCTGGCGCACCCTGACATCGCCAACCGCTGGTTCACTTTGCCGAACCTGTTCTGGTTCCTGCCCGTCCCGGTTCTGGTGCTGATCACCATGTATGGCCTGTTCAAGGCTGTGGCGCGCAACGCTAACTACACGCCATTCCTGCTGACGCTGCTGCTGATTTTCCTCGGCTACAGCGGTCTGGGTATCAGCCTGTGGCCGAACATCATCCCGCCGTCGGTGTCGATCTGGGATGCATCTTCGCCACCGCAAAGCCAGGGCTTCATGCTGGTGGGTACGCTGTTCATCATCCCGTTGATTCTGGTTTACACCTTCTGGAGCTACTACGTGTTCCGCGGCAAGGTGACCCACGAAGACGGTTACCACTAGCAGATGACCGCCCCAACGCTCGGCGTTGGGGCTATCGATAGAGGAGAGACTGGCGATGTCTGGCAAAGAATCTTTTCATGAAGAGCAAGACCCGGCGCTGAAGAAGCCACTGTGGCAACGTCTGGCGTGGCTGGCCGGTATCTGGGCTGCGAGCGTATTTGCACTGTTCATCGTCGCAAGCATATTGCGACTGTTCATGAACGCTGCGGGTCTGACGACCCACTGATCAAGAATCCCATCCTGCGTCCCATCGACGCGGTTTTATAACCCTCCACTGGAGGGTTTTTTTTGCCATGCCGATAGCGATCCTGTAGGAGCTGCCGAAGGCTGCGAATTGCGGTGTATCGGACAAAACGCTTTCGCAGCCTTCGGCAGCTCCTACAGGGTCGTCGTTTGGGCGAAGTTGTTACTTACGCGCCTTGAGAATCACAAACTTCGGTGTAGCCGCCACTTGCTCAACACCACGAAACAGGCGCGCCAGCTTGGTGTGATAACCCAAGTGACGATTACCCACCACGTACAACGCGCCGCCCGGTACCAGGGCGGCACGGGCTTGCTGGAACATGCGCCAGGCCAGAAAGTCTCCGACGACTTGTTGTTGGTGAAACGGCGGATTGCACAGCACCACATCAAGGGAGTCTGGCTCTTGCCCTGCCAGGCCGTCATCGGCACGCACGATCACTTCACGTTCGCCCAATGCCGTACGCCAGTTCTGCTCCGCTGACTGCACCGCCATGTACGACTCATCCACCAGCGTGTAGTGCGCTTGAGGGTTCTCCAAGGCACTGGCAATCGCCAATACACCGTTGCCACAGCCAAGGTCAGCAACCCGTGCGCTGCCCAGATTCTTTGGCAGATGTGGCAGGAACGCGCGAGTGCCGATATCCAGGCCTTCACGGCAGAACACGTTGGCGTGATTCACCAGTTCAATAGCAGGCTCGTCCAGTTTGTAGCGGGTCGGGTAGGGCGACGGGGCGTTCTTTTTGGGTTGCGGCGTCGCGAACAGCAGTCTGGCTTTTTTCACTCCAAGAGAAGCGCTGACCGGACCGACGTATTCTTCCAGCAACTCGCCAGCTGAGCGAGGCAAGTGCTTGATCATCGCGGCAGCGACGACACGAGCGCCGGGAGCCAGTTGGCCTTGCAGGCGAATCAATTGTTCTTCCAGCAGTGCGAGGGTTTTCGGCACACGAATCAACACCCAGTCGAACGGGCCTACTGCTGCTTCACTGGCTGGCACCAAAGTAACCGCGTCGTAGGCCATGCCGTTGCGCACAAGGTTTTTCTGCAAGCCATGAGCCGCGAGCCAGGAGTCGGTGCTGCTGGTGACGGCCGCATGCCGGGCAAGGCTGGCTGCCAGCGCGCCGAAGCTGTCGTTGAGCACCAGCACTTTGCTCTGCAGCGTCAGCCCATGCTCCGCTACATAGTTGAGAAGGTATTCGTCGGCAGCGTCGAACGCCTGCAGTGGTTCGTCTTGCTGTTCCGGTTGGCGAATGAGGTCAAGCTGGGCGAGCGGGGTATCAAGCAACGGCATGGGCGGGAAAACTCTGGACAATCGACGATTGGTCACCGAGGCCCGTGAAACGGTGGGCTGGTCAAGGCAGGTGATTTTACGTGCTTTTTGTCACGGGGTACCTGTCCTTGCGTCATTAGTTAGAATATTCCGCTGAGTGCCGCCTGGACCACTGCTGCTGTCTTGTTGCAAACGCCCATTTTTTGCACCGCATTCGCGACGTGAAAGTGAACCGTGCGCTCCTTCATGCTCAGAATGATAGCGATGTCCCCCGCGGTTTTTCCTTCAGCCGTCCATTTCAGTATCTCGACTTCTCTGGCCGTCAGTCGCATCACGCCGTAACTGTGCAGCGCTTCTAAAGATCGGGTCCCCATTTTTGCCTCCCTGTCGATCCAGCTCATGTCCGTTGTTCATGTTCCTCAGTGTAGGAAAAATCCCCGCGCTTAAACCCGGTGCAGCGACCGCGCAGACCGGTGGAGTGCTGGCTTTTTATCCCAGGGGCAAGTTAAAGAATGACTGATGGGTTGCAGGGCCGGACGCAGAAGGGTCTGTGTCATTTCACTGGCCAATGTAGCTATACGTTCAAGAGACAAATGATCTAAACAGGTCTGTTTGAACCGGGCTGATTCGTATTACTTGCGAGCCTCTACATTTTTCAGGATGCGGATGTCACTACAAACCAGCGGTGTTTATCCGCTGCACTTTGCGGGACACTGGGCACCTCCGTTTACGTGCAGGAGTCAGGATCGACCATGACCGCCAGTGAAGAAAAATACACCCGCCAGACGCTGCTCAATGTGACGCCATTGACCCCGAGCCTGTTCACGCTGCGCACTACTCGCGATCAAGGCTTTCGCTTTACGGCGGGGCAATTCGCCCGTCTGGGGGTCGCCAAGGCGGATGGAAGCGTCGTCTGGCGTGCGTATTCAATGGCGTCCTCACCTCATGACGAATTTCTGGAGTTCTTCTCCATTGTCGTGCCGGGTGGCGAGTTCACCAGTGAGCTGAGCCGATTGCGTGAAGGTGACACGCTGTTCATCGAAAAGCTGGCGACGGGTTATCTGACGGTGGACAGATTTACTGACGGCCGTGACCTCTGGCTGTTATCCACAGGCACAGGTGTTGCGCCGTTCCTGTCGATTCTTCAGGATTTCGAGGTGTGGGAAAAATTCGAACGTATCGTTCTGGTGTACAGCGCCCGTGAGGAGAAGGAATTGGCGTATCAGCCGCTGATTGCCGGGCTGACCGAGCGTGAGTACCTCGCTGAATACGCCGACAAGTTTATCTATGTCCCGGTTGTGACACGCGAACAGGTCCCCGGCGCGTTGAATGGCCGGATTACACAGTTGATTGAAAGTGGTGAGCTGGAGGCCGCGGCAGGTTTGCCGTTAACCCCCGAGCACTCGCGGGTCATGATCTGCGGCAACCCGCAAATGATCGAAGACACTCGGGCGTTGCTCAAAGCGCGCGACATGAACCTGAACCTGACGCGTCGGCCGGGTCAGGTAGTTGTTGAGAATTACTGGTAAGAGATCGCCCGGTGTCCCTGACACCGCGCTATCGCGCAGCAAACACGGACCCTGTAGGAGTGAGCTTGCTCGCGATTCGATTTCATGGCTTACGAATTTATCGCATGAACCGACGTCATCGCGAGCAAGCTCACTCCTACAGAAAAAGCATTTAAATTCAGTTAGTTATTTCACGTTTGATGAGAGCAACGCTCCTCTGTAGGAGCCAACTTGTTGGCGAGAGATGGTTCTGTGTAAACCAAAATTCCGTCTCGCGAACAAGTTCACTCCTACAGATCGAAGTTTCAGACATCTACTTCTCAAACCGGATGCTTCGGATCCACGGTGATCGGCGCCGACGGCTGATGCTGTTCCTTCAACAGGTCACGGATTTCACCCAGCAGCAGTTCCTGCTTGGTTGGAGTCGGTGGCAGGGTTGGCGCCTTGGCTTCTTCGCGCTTCAGGCGATTGATCGCTTTCACACCCATGAAAATTGCGAAGGCGACAATGATGAAGTCGATAATCGTCTGGATGAATTTGCCGTAAGCCAGCACTACCGCAGGGGCCGCGCCTTCTGCAGGTCTGAGGATAACGGCGAGGTCACTGAAGTCCACACCGCCGATCAGCAGCCCGAGAGGCGGCATGATGACATCGCCGACGAACGACGAAACGATCTTGCCGAATGCCGCACCAATGATGATACCGACGGCCATATCGACCACGTTACCTTTGACGGCAAAGGCTTTGAACTCGCTTAGTACGCTCATGGGTCATTCCTTGTAACTGATGAGATTGTCCAGTGCAGTGTAAGTCAGCTGCACGGGTTGCGCTGGGCACCCTGCAATCGACCGGGCTTTTCTGACGAAGTTTTATGAAGTTTCTCAGAAAGGGAGTGCCGCAGGCTTACCGACGCGCTGACAGCAGCTGCGTTATGATTGCCAACTTTTACCGATGGGGTTGTCATGGCCAAGGCCAAACGCTTGTATGGCTGCACTGAGTGTGGCGCGACTTTTCCCAAGTGGGCCGGGCAGTGCAGCGAATGCGGCGCCTGGAACACACTGGTGGAAACCGTACTGGAAAGCGGCAGCGCTGCGCCTCCAAGCGGGCGTTCCGGCTGGACCGGTCAGCAGACCCAGATCCGTACGCTGGCCGAGGTCAGTGTCGAGGAGATCCCGAGGTTCTCCACCAATTCGGCCGAACTGGACCGGGTATTGGGTGGCGGTCTGGTCGATGGCTCCGTGGTGCTGATCGGCGGTGATCCCGGAATCGGCAAGTCCACGATCCTGCTGCAAACCCTGTGCAACATTGCCGAGCGTATGCCAGCGCTGTATGTGACGGGTGAGGAATCCCAGCAGCAGGTCGCGATGCGCGCCCGTCGACTCGGACTGCCGCAGGACAAGCTGCAGGTCATGACCGAAACCTGCATCGAAAACATCATTGCCACCGCCAAGGTCGAAAAGCCCAAGGTCATGGTGATCGACTCGATCCAGACGATTTTCACTGAGCAACTGCAGTCTGCTCCGGGCGGCGTCTCGCAAGTGCGTGAAAGTGCGGCCTTGTTGGTGCGTTATGCCAAACAGAGCGGCACGGCGATCTTCCTGGTAGGCCATGTCACCAAAGAGGGCGCATTGGCGGGCCCGCGAGTGCTTGAGCATATGGTGGACACGGTTCTGTATTTCGAAGGCGAATCCGATGGCCGTTTGCGCTTGCTGCGTGCGGTGAAGAACCGCTTCGGTGCGGTCAACGAGTTGGGCGTATTCGGTATGACGGACAAGGGGCTGAAAGAAGTCTCAAACCCGTCGGCGATTTTTCTTACCCGGGCTCAGGAAGAAGTGCCGGGCAGTGTGGTGATGGCGACCTGGGAAGGTACGCGTCCGATGCTGGTGGAGGTTCAGGCGCTGGTAGATGACAGCCATATGTCCAATCCCCGTCGCGTTACATTGGGCCTGGACCAGAATCGTCTGGCGATGCTACTGGCGGTCTTGCACCGGCATGGCGGCATTCCTACTCACGATCAGGATGTTTTCCTCAACGTAGTGGGCGGCGTCAAAGTTCTGGAAACGGCGTCTGATCTGGCGCTGATGGCGGCGGTCATGTCCAGTCTGCGTAACCGTCCATTGCCTCATGATTTGCTGGTGTTCGGTGAAGTAGGGCTGTCCGGCGAAGTACGCCCGGTGCCGAGTGGTCAGGAGCGTCTCAAGGAAGCCGCCAAGCACGGCTTCAAGCGAGCGATCGTACCGAAAGGCAACGCGCCAAAAGAAGCCCCGCCGGGATTGCAGATCATTGCAGTGACACGTCTGGAACAGGCACTGGATGCGTTGTTTGAATAACGTTCGAGAGGCCCTGTAGGAGCGCGCTTGCCCGCGATGAGGCCAGTACATCCGATAAACAGCTGCGCCTGAAATACCGTAATCGCGGGCAAGCGCGCTCCTACAGTTAAAAACCATGCAGATCCTTACACCTCAATCAGCGCCGCCAACTCACGCTCCAGCTCATCATGATCAGCCAGGTTCAGTTCGATCAGTCGTCGCAGGTGGCTAATTGAGTCGAGCGTAATGTGCTCACAGACGAACCCCAGCTGCCCGTTTTCATCGTGGGCCAGTCTCACGTCCATTTGCACATGCACATCATTGCTCAATTTGATATCGGCGTTGAATGCCTGTTCGGTATCGGCGTGCCAGGGTTCGGGGCGCTCTATGAGCATGCCTTTGAGGGAGAGGTCTACGAGTTGAACCTGCCAGTTTCGGTCACCCTGGCTCAGTTGGGTTTTCGCATCGAAGGCGATGCGTTTAAAGCGTCGGCGGTCATCGTTGGAGTCGGTCATCGAATCACTTCTCTTGGAATCGTGTGACGTGCTGTCAGCGGTTAAACGCCTGTCGAGGCGTCGCCTGTAACGACGATAGTCCTGATCCTGCTTTCCCGATAGCTTTCATACCCGGATTTACACTTCGTCCGCCTTTCGAGCCGCGTCTTGTGATCAGGTTCAATGGCGTTTTTTAAGTGAATCGTTTCTTTTACGCTCTAGACCTTGGTTGGGGTGGCCTTTCGCGACGGCGCAGCTAAACTCGCGTAGCTGGTCTTTCAGTCATCTGCTGGAATATAAAAAATGAAAAATAATAATAGCCTCATGCGCCATGTGCCCTGGCTAATCGTTGCAATTATCGGAGCATGTGCTCTGGGGGTCGTGGCCTTGCGCCGCGGGGAAGCAATCAACGCCTTGTGGATCGTGGTCGCTGCGGTCGCCATCTACCTGGTTGCCTATCGTTATTACAGTCTGTTCATTGCCCGGCATGTCATGCAACTTGACCCGCTGCGGGCAACTCCAGCCGTGGTCAACAATGATGGTCTGGACTATGTGCCAACCAACAAACACATTCTTTTCGGTCACCACTTCGCTGCGATTGCTGGCGCCGGACCTCTGGTCGGGCCGGTATTGGCCGCACAAATGGGCTATCTGCCCGGCACGCTCTGGCTGATCGCCGGTGTAGTGCTGGCCGGTGCGGTGCAGGATTTCATGATCCTGTTCCTGTCCACACGCCGTAACGGTCGCTCGCTGGGCGACATGGTGCGTGAAGAAATGGGTCGCATCCCCGGCACTATCGCGCTGTTCGGCTGCTTCCTGATCATGATCATCATCCTCGCGGTGCTGGCGCTCATTGTGGTCAAGGCCCTGGCTGAAAGCCCGTGGGGCATGTTCACCGTGCTGGCGACCATCCCGACGGCGATGTTCATGGGCATTTACATGCGCTACATCCGCCCGGGCCGCATCGGCGAGATCTCGGTGATCGGTGTGGTGCTGTTGCTGCTTTCGATCTGGGTCGGAGGCATGGTTGCTGCCAGCCCCGAATGGGCGCCGATGTTCACCTTCACCGGTGTGCAGATTACCTGGATGCTGGTGGGCTACGGTTTTGTCGCGGCCATGCTGCCGGTCTGGCTGCTGCTGGCACCGCGTGACTATCTGTCGACCTTCCTGAAAATCGGCACCATCGTTGCCTTGGCCATCGGCATCCTGATTCTGGCGCCTGAGCTGAAAATGCCTGCGCTGACCCAGTTCACCGATGGTACTGGTCCAGTCTGGAAAGGGACGCTGTTCCCGTTCCTGTTCATCACTATTGCGTGCGGTGCGGTATCGGGCTTCCACGCGCTGATCTCTTCCGGCACTACGCCTAAGCTGCTGGATAACGAAACCAACGCCCGTTACATCGGCTACGGCGGCATGCTCATGGAGTCCTTCGTGGCGATCATGGCGATGGTTGCGGCTTCGGTCATCGAGCCTGGCATCTACTTTGCCATGAACAGCCCGGCGGCAATTGTGGGCGGTGATGTGGTGACTGTGGCCCAGACGGTCAGCAGTTGGGGCTTTGCGATCACGCCTGAGCAACTGACAGCAGTGGCGAAGGACATTGGCGAGAACACAGTCCTGGCCAGAGCCGGTGGTGCACCGACCCTCGCGGTGGGCATTGCGCAGATTCTGCATCAGGCCTTGCCGGGTGCCAGCACCATGGCGTTCTGGTACCACTTCGCAATTCTGTTCGAAGCCCTGTTCATTCTGACGGCGGTTGACGCTGGTACACGTGCCGGTCGCTTCATGCTGCAAGACCTGTTGGGCAGCTTCGTTCCAGCCCTGAAACGCACCGAGTCCTGGACGGCCAACGCCATCGGCACCGGTGGTTGCGTGGCGCTGTGGGGTTACCTGCTGTACCAAGGCGTGATCGATCCACTGGGCGGCATCAACACCTTGTGGCCCCTGTTCGGTATCTCCAACCAGATGCTGGCGGGTATCGCCCTGATGCTGGCGACGGTTGTGCTGATCAAAATGAAACGTCAACGCTATATCTGGGTGACCATGCTGCCAGCGACCTGGCTGCTGATCTGCACCGTAACGGCTGGCTTCATCAAGCTGTTCGATAGCAACCCTGCGGTTGGTTTCCTGGCCCTGGCCAAGAAATACAGCACTGCGGCTGATGCGGGTCAGATTCTGGCCCCAGCCAAGACCATGGATCAGATGCAGCACGTGATCTTCAACGCTTACACCAACGCGACATTGACGATTCTGTTCCTGTTCGTGGTGTTCAGCATCCTGTTCTACGCGCTGAAAGTCGGCGTCGCGGCATGGGGCAACAAAGAGCGTACGGACAAGGAAGCGCCTTTCCAGGCGTTGACGACTCCGACCAACGTTTGAAAGACAAGAGGATCTGCCCATGTTCAACGACCTGAGTCGCCTCGGGAAATACCTCGGTCAGGCAGCGCGCCTGATGGTGGGCATGCCTGACTATGACAATTACGTCGCGCATATGCAGGTCAAACACCCTGATAAGCCGATGATGGACTACGAAACGTTCTTCCGGGAACGCCAGGAAGCCCGTTACGGCGGCAAGGGTGGGCCGAAGTGCTGTTGATCAGCAGGCGCGGTTAGTCATTTGTTGAATCCTGTGGGAGATGCCCCGGTGTCCCTGACACCACGCTGTCGCTAAGCAAACGGATGACCCTGTAGGAGCCAACT
>NZ_JAWHNU010000096.1:0-11777 GCF_032582135.1 Pseudomonas syringae group sp. J309-1
TTGCCCGCGATCGCGTCAGCACAGGCAATATATTCATCGACTGACAGACCGAATCGCGGGCAAGCGCGCTCCTACAGAGTCCGTGTTTGCTGCGCGACAGCGTGGTGTCAGGGACACCGGGGCGGCTCCCACAGACTGCATTTATCCAGACAGGGATGTGGCGTGCAATTCTCACAATGACCACAGCCCTTGTGGGAGCAGAGCTTGCTCGCGACAAGGCTGAACACGATTCACTTTAGATCGCGTCCATGCCTATCGGGAGCAGCCTGCTCCCACAGTCCGAATTTCAGGCAAAAATCCCGTCAAGGCTTCATCCCTGAACCCTACCTGAACAAGAACCCGAATCCGATCCAGGGCGAAAAAACAACTATACGCATTCAATAATGAGTATCATTATGTTACGTATTGTTTCAGGTATGACTCTTTTTGGTGGCCCTGAAGCAGATCAGCCTAACGCATTAACCCTGGTGAAACATGCTCGTTCCTTTTTTGATCATGCTGCGCGAAGGGATTGAAGCCGCGCTTATTGTTGGCATCATCGCCAGTTACCTGAAGCAGACCGGCCGTGGCGAGTGGATGCCCGCCGTGTGGATTGGTGTCTTCCTGGCAGTCGCCCTGGCGCTGTTCGTCGGGGGTGGTCTGGAACTGGTCAGTGCTGAATTCCCGCAAAAACAACAGGAATTGTTCGAAGGCATCGTCGGTCTTTTAGCCGTGGCGATCCTCAGTTCCATGGTGTTCTGGATGCGCAAAGTCGCGCGTTCTATCAAGCATGCTTTGCACGAATCTCTCGATGCCGCTCTGGCTGGCTCGAAAAACCAGACCTATGCGCTGATTGCCATGGTGTTCTTCGCCGTGGCCCGCGAAGGGCTGGAAACCGTGTTCTTCCTGCTAGCCGTTTTTCAGCAGAGTGAAGGCGCCAGCGCGCCGCTGGGTGCCCTGCTCGGCCTGATCCTCGCGGTTGCCGTGGGCTTCGCCATCTACAGCGGCAGCATGCGTTTGAACCTGAGCCTGTTCTTCCGCTGGACCGGGTTGTTCATCCTTGTGGTGGCGGCTGGCATTTTGGCCAACTCGGTGCAGGCGCTGCATGAAGCCGGAGTCTGGAACCACCTGCAAACCGTGGTCTTCGACATCAGCGCCACGTTGCCGATGGACGGACCAACCGGCTCGGTACTGGCGGGCATGTTCGGTTATCAGGATGCGCCCACCATCAGCACCCTCAGTGCTTACCTGATTTACCTGATCTTCGCGCTTGTTCTGTTCTTTATGCCCCACGCTCGGGTGGTGAGTTTGCCCACCCGACCGGCGCATTCGCATCCCTCTTCCGCTACAAACGAATAAGGCAACTCATGTCGAATCGTCCTACAGGGCTTTCAGATAAAGCCAAGCCACCTCGCGCCTTGAAATTGGCTGTCGCAGGCTCCGTGGTGCTCATGATCGCTGCAGGCGGGCTGTTTTATTACGCCTCGCAAACCGCCATGAAAAAGCGCGCCGCCAATAACAATGCGGAAACCGTGGTGACCATTCATGGCCACGCCTGCGAGCCGAATACGCTCACCGTGCCGGCTGGCAAGAACGCCTTTCGTATCGTCAACCGCTCCGAACGGGCTGTTGAATGGGAAATTCTCGATGGCGTTCTGGTGATTGAAGAACGGGAAAACATTGCGCCGGGCCTCAGCCAGGTGATCAACGCCAACCTGCAACCCGGCGACTACGCGATTACTTGCGGCCTGTTGAGCAACCCGCGCGGGACGCTGCATGTAACGCCGACTGCCGAGTCGGAGGCCAGTGCCAAGGCGCGCCCTTCGATGGTTGCTTTCATCGGTCCGCTGTCCGAATACCGGGTTTACCTGAGTACCCAGGGTTCAGCGCTGATCAAGGCGGTTAACGCCCTGCAGGACGCCATTGCGGCGGGCGATCTAAGCGCGGCACAGGCAGCTTATCTTCCGGCCCGGGCGGCCTATCAGCGTATTGCCCCCGCAGCCCAGCGTCTGGCCGAGCTGGATAACGCAATCAACGCCCGCGCCGACTATTACGAAAAACGTGAGCAGGACCCAGGCTTCAGCGGTTTCCATCGCATCGAGTACGGCCTTTTTGACAAGCACAGCGTCGACGGTCTGCTGCCTGTCGCGCAGCGTCTGCAAGCCGATGTCACCACGCTGAAGCAGCAGTTGCTGGCGCAGAACATGGCGCCTGAACAACTGGCCAGCGTCATCGCCCGCAACATGCGCGGCCTCGCCGAAATCCGCAGCAACGGCGAAGAGGAGCGTTACAGCCACAGCGATCTGAACGGCTTCGTTGCCAACCTTGAAGGCACTCGCAAAGTCATCGACCTGCTGCGCCCGATGCTGGCCAAAAGCGCCAAGCCGCTGCTTGAGCAGATCGATGCCGCCGCCGCTGCGCTGGACACCGAATTGAACGGGCTGAGCACGGACAGCGGCATGCGCCCTTATGACCAGGTGGATGCCGTGCAACGCAAGTTGATTGCCGATAAGGCCAAAGCACTGGCGGATGCGCTGGACGGGATAGACCAGGCGCTGGGTTTGTCTGGCCTTTGATTTTATGTGGGAGCAGAGCTTGCTCGCGATAAGACTGGACGCAGTTCACTTTAGATCGCGTGACCTTTATCGCGAGCAAGCTCAGCTCCCACAAAGAACTCGCGACCGATCTCCCCGTTACCAAACAACTGATTTTTGAGCGAAGTAAACAGCCATGAACGACTCAGACAACAGCAACGCCCCACAATCCGCTCAACGCCGTCGAGTGCTGCTAGGCCTCGGTGCTGCGGGTGCGGCTTTGGCGGGTAGCAGCCTGAGCGGCAACGTATTGGCCGCCGCTCCGGCACAAGTCACCGAAGCGCCAAACAGCGAAAAGACCGCTGACCATAACGAATTCCACGGCACCCACCAGACCGGAATCGTCAACCCGCGTCCGGCGTCCGGCATGCTGGTGGCCTTTGATGTGCTCGCCGCTGACCGGGAAGATCTGGAGCGTCTGTTTCGCACGCTGAACGAGCGCATCACGTTCTTGATGACCGGCGGAACAGTGCCCCAGATTGATCCGAAGTTGCCACCTGTGGACTCCGGCATCCTCGGCCCGGTGGTCACGCCGGACAACCTGACCATCACGGTGTCGGTGGGTGACTCGCTGTTCGACGAGCGCTTCGGCCTCGAAAGCGTCAAGCCCAAGCGTCTGAGCCGAATGGTCGGCTTCCCCAACGATGCGCTGGAAGCGGACAGCTGCCATGGCGACTTGAGCATTCAGTTCTGCGCCAACAGCGCCGACAGCAACATCCACGCCCTGCGCGACATCGTGAAAAACCTGCCGGACCTGCTGCTGGTGCGCTGGAAGCAGGAAGGCAGTGTGCCGCCGCAAGCGCCGAAGAAACCCGGCCAGCCGCCGGAAAGCGCCCGCAACTTCCTGGGTTTCCGCGATGGTTCGGCCAATCCGGATTCCAACAACCAGAAGACCATGAACGAACTGGTCTGGGTGCAGCCGGGCAGCGACGAACCGGGCTGGGCCGTGAATGGCAGCTATCAGGCGGTGCGGATCATCCGCAACTTCGTCGAGCGCTGGGACCGCACGCCTCTGCAAGAACAGGAAGCGATTTTCGGCCGGGTCAAAACCACAGGTGCGCCCATGGACGGGAAGGTTGAAACCGATGTGCCGAACTATGCAGCCGACCCTCACGGCAAGAAAACCAGACTGGATTCCCATATCCGCCTGGCCAACCCGCGCACGGCTGAAAGCCAGCGCAACCTGATCCTGCGTCGGCCGTTCAACTATTCCAACGGCGTTAACAAGAACGGCCAACTCGACATGGGCCTGCTGTTCATCTGTTACCAGTCCGATCTCGAGAAAGGCTTCATCACCGTGCAGACCCGCCTCAATGGCGAGCCACTGGAGGAATACCTCAAACCGGTGGGCGGCGGGTACTTCTTCACCCTGCCCGGCGTGATCAACGACCAGGACTTCATCGGTCGCTCACTGCTTCAGGCTTCGGCCAGCTCCGATACCAAAACTGCGTAATTGCCAACCCTTAAAGCCACCTCAACAGGAAGAGTCCCATGAAGAAGTTGCCTTTTGCTTTGCTGCTCACCGCCGGTCTGCTGCAGACCCCGGTTTTCGCCGCCACTGCGCCGCTGGACCTGGTAGGACCGGTTTCGGATTACAAGATCTACGTCACCGAACAGATCGGCGAGCTGGTCAGCCACACCCAGAAATTCACCGACGCGGTGAAGAAAGGTGACCTGGCCACCGCTAAGAAACTGTACGCGCCGACCCGCGTGTTCTATGAAGAAATCGAGCCAATGGCTGAGCTGTTCAGCGATCTGGACGCGTCCATCGACTCCCGTGTTGATGATCATGAAGCTGGCGTGAATGCTGAAGACTTCACCGGCTTCCACCGTCTGGAATACGCACTGTTCTCGCAAAACAGCACCAAGGATCAGGGCCCGATTGCAGACAAGTTGATGGCCGACGTGAAAGACCTGGAAACCCGCGTCGCCGGTTTGACCTTCCCGCCTGAAAAGGTTGTAGGTGGCGCAGCAGCACTGCTGGAAGAAGTGGCTGCAACGAAGATCTCCGGTGAAGAAGACCGCTACAGCCACACCGACCTGTATGACTTCCAGGGCAACATCGACGGCGCGAAGAAAATCGTCGACCTGTTCCGTCCGCAAATCGAGAAGTCCGACAAAGTGTTCGCTGCGAAGGTCGACAAGAATTTCGCGACCGTGGACAAGATCCTGGCCAAGTACAAGACCAAGGATGGCGGTTTCGAAACGTACGACAAAGTGAAAGAGAACGACCGCAAAGCGCTAGTGGGCCCGGTTAACACCCTGGCTGAAGACCTGTCGACCCTGCGTGGCAAGTTGGGCTTGAATTGAGTTAACCCGATCCCGTGGAATTGGGGTGGAATTGATCTAACCCAATCCTGTGGAATTGGGGAGTTTGATCTAACCCAATCCTGTGGGAGCCGGGCTTGCCCGCGATACATGAGACGCGGTTTGAAGACACACCGCGTTATCGTTTATCGCGGGCAAGCCCAGCTCTCACAGGGGTTTTGCACTCCCCTGTGAGATATCTGCCAAGCCTTATTCACGCCTTCTTGTCGTGATTGATGATCAGCTTGTAAAACGTTGCAGCCCCGCCTTCGGTGGCATACCCAGTGTTGTCCTGGGTATACACACCTGCCTTGAAATACAGCAGCTTGTCTTTCCACGTAGCATCCAGCTTGGCACCCCAAGCAAAGTCAGCCGCATTCACTGTCAGATTGCCTGCAGGCGTCAGGTGAATGCTGTAGCTGAAACGCACGTTCAATGGCACGCCTGAAGCAATGTTGATGACTTCGATTTCAGCGTCCGGGCTACGGCGGAATTTAGCGACGATGTTGCCAGTCTGCAGTTTTTCCTTGAACTGGTACTCAACCTTGAGCAGCGGCTCGGTGCTTTGGAAAGCATGAATCTGACCGATGACAATTTTGCCGGTTGAAGGCACTTGATTGACCGTGAGTGCAGCGCGCAGGAAATTGTCTGCCTGGGAGTAAGTCCAGTTGTAGACCTTGCCGTCCGCCGTCGTCTCTCGCAGTTCCGTCCGCGGGAATTTAGCGTTCTCCGTTTTGGACCCGGTTACCGGAGCCCAGAAGAACAATGTATTGCCAGAACGAAAATAACCATCCTGATAACCCTGAACCAGTTTAGGGGTATCAATAATCACGGATGGAGTGCCTACAGGAATGGAAAGGTTCCAGGTGGCGAGGTCGATCATCGCATGCTCACAAGGTGCGGCCAGCGCACCGACAAAGGTCTCTAAACCGGGCGCTTGAGCTCCCGGATGGCTTCGTCTGGCGTATCGGCTGAATCGATTTTTTTGTGAACAGGGCGCGACACTGAATTGGCGTCAATAAAACAACACACCCCTATAAAGGCCATTATTTCGATATCACGCATCAAATCAGGGCCCATGACCTCTCCTGCCCTGCAAGCATCATCAAATATGGAAACTGCGAAATGAGAACCACGTCAGTTTTTTGGACGTGCGTCCCGTAACTGCTGATTTACAGTTGAAAAAACAAAAATAAATGCCGACCAGCGGTATGAAAATAATCAAAACGGATGGCACTTTTCCGATTTATCCCTGTCAGTCCGCCTGACTTTTCCATGATTTTTAGCGCATCCGCTCCTCGAACCGCTGGGCACTTCGGGCTTGACTGTAAGACTTTGTTACAGGATTATAGTTAGCAAGCTAATTATGTTGTCACGAACAATATCCTCGCTAACTAATTTCCCGGTTTCAGTTATGTCCCTCGATTCACTGCAGATGAGCATCAGCAGCGGCATGGTCGCTTCGTCCCGACAATGGCGGCGGATCTGCCACAACACGCTGGTGCGCTATGGTGTTTCCGAAGCTTGCGCTGCGCCGCTGCTGATGATTCTGCGGCTGGGCGACGGGGTGAATCAGGTCACGGTGGCCCACGCAGCGGGCATGGAAAGCCCGACGCTGGTCCGCCTGCTCGACCAACTGTGCAATGCCGACATCGTCTGCCGCACCGAAGATCCGTCGGATCGCCGGGCCAAATCCCTGAGCCTTACCGAAAATGGTCGCGTGCTTGCGCTGGCCATTGAAGATGAACTGCTGCGCTTGCGTCGCGAGGTGCTCAAAGGGGTGGCGAAGGAAGATCTCGAAGCAACGTTGCGCGTGTTTAAAGCCTTCAGCGATGCCGCCAATCAAGACAGCACGGGGTCGCTTTGAAAGACTTTTTCGCAGGCGTGCCCCCGGCGCGTGACTGGTTCTATGGCGTCCGGACCTTCGGTGCGTCCATGCTGGCGCTGTACATCGCGCTGCTCATGGAAATGCCCCGGCCCTACTGGGCGATGGCGACGGTGTATATCGTCTCCAGTCCGTTCGTGGGTCCGACCAGCTCCAAGGCGCTGTATCGTGCAATCGGAACACTCACGGGTGCAGCGGCGTCAGTGTTCATCGTGCCGATGTTCGTCCAGACGCCGTTTCTGCTCGCCATCGTGATCGCCCTCTGGACCGGCACACTGCTGTTTCTGTCGCTGCATCTGCGCACCGCCAACAGCTACGCGTTAATGCTGGCCGGTTACACCATGCCGCTGATCTCCTTCCCGGTGGTGGACAACCCCCAGGCGGTGTTTGAAATCGCCGTATCGCGTACCGAAGAGATCTTTCTCGGCATCGTCTGCGCAGCCGTGGTCGGCAGTATTTTCTGGCCGCGCCGCCTGGCGCCGGTCATGCAGGGCTCGGCAGATAAGTGGTTCAGCGATGCCTCGGCCTACTGCGACCGCTTTCTGTCACGCAGCGCCAATGCTGAAGAAGTCGGCACCCTGCGCAGTTCAATGGTTGGTACCTTCAATACCCTTGAACTGATGATCGGCCAGTTACCTCATGAAGGCGCCCGCAAACAAACAGTTCGCAACGCAAAAGAGCTGCGCGGCCGCATGATCCATCTGCTGCCGGTGATCGACGCGCTGGATGACGCTTTATGGGCATTGGAGCGGCGCACGCCAGAACTGGTCGCCAATCTCGCGCCGCTGTTGATCGAGACGCGCGCCTGGCTGGAAAACACTGCCAGCGGCCTGCAGACAAAACAATGGGAAACGCTGCATGGCGAACTGGATCGCCTGCAACCCGGCGCCGCTCAGCTCGATGATCGCCGTCAGTTGCTGCTGTCCAACGCGCTTTACCGCCTGGGTGAATTCATTGATCTGTGGCAGGACTGCCGCACCTTGCAGCACGCGATCAAGACTGACGACCAGACCCCGTGGCGCGCCGTTTACCGGCATTGGCGACTGGCGCGCATTACGCCGTTTCTGGATCGCGGGCTGATGCTTTATTCGGTGATGACCTCAGTGCTGGCGATCATCGTCGCTTCGGTGCTGTGGATTCTGCTCGGCTGGACCGACGGTGCCGCCGCAGTGGCATTGGCGGCCGTGTCGTGCAGTTTCTTCGCGGCCATGGACGACCCGGCTCCGCAGATTTACCGGTTCTTCTTCTGGACCATGCTGTCAGTCGTCTTCGCCAGCCTGTACCTGTTCGTGGTCCTGCCCAACCTGCATGACTTCCCGATGCTGGTGCTGGCCTTCGCGGTCCCGTTCATCTGCGTCGGTACCCTGACCGTGCAGCCGCGCTTCTACCTGGGTACCTTGCTGACCATCGTCAACACCTCGTCCTTCGTCAGCATCCAGAGCGCCTACGACGCGGATTTCCTGAACTTCATCAACTCCAACCTGGCCGGTCCGGTGGGCCTGCTGTTCGCATTCATCTGGACCCTGATCATGCGTCCGTTTGGCGTCGAACTGGCGGCCAAGCGCCTGACCCGCTTCAGCTGGCGCGACATTGTTGCCCTGACCGAACCCGCGACACTCGCTGAACATCGGGCAATGGGCGCACAAATGCTCGACCGTCTGATGCAACAACTGCCGCGTCTGACCATCACTGCGCAAGACACCGGCATTGCCCTGCGCGTGGCGCTGAATCTACTGGACATGCTGGCCTGGTTACCAAGGGCGCACGCGGGGCAACAGCTGTTGCTGCGCCAGGTGGTCGAAGAAGTCGGCAGCCACTTCCAGGCCTGCCTGAAAGCCGGTGAACGCCTGCCAGCGCCCAAAGGCATGTTGATGACCATGGACCGCGCACGCCGCGCCCTGACCGTTGAACTGCTGGGCGAAGAACCGGCCCGCCTGCATCTGCTGCATGCCTTGAGCGGCCTGCGCCTGGCCCTGTTGCCAGGCGTGGAAGTCGTCAATGCCGCGACCGAAACCGAAGAATTACCGCCCCACGGCCTCGACGGAGCGTCCCTATGATTGGCGATCTGGACATCAGCGGGGTCTTCGTACCCACGTTTCTCGCGCTGATGGGCATCACCTATTTACTGTTTCTCGGGGTCCACGCGGTGTTATCGCGTACCCATTTCTACCGTCTGGTCTGGCACCGGGCATTGTTCAACGTAGGTCTATACGCTTTGTTGCTCGGCGCCGTGGATACTCTCAGTCGATACCTGATGAAATGAAAAAACCTCTGCTTACATTGGGCCGCGTGGTCCTGACTCTGCTGGTCGTGACCTTCGCCGCCATCGTGGTGTGGCGCATGGTCATGTATTACATGTACGCCCCCTGGACCCGCGACGGGCACATCCGCGCCGACATCGTGCAGATCGCGCCGGACGTGTCCGGGCTGATCGAAAAAGTCGACGTCGGCGACAACCAGTTGGTCAGCAAAGGCCAGGTGCTGTTCACCATCGATCAGGACCGCTTCCGCCTCGCGTTGCGCCAGGCGAAGGCGACGGTTGCCGAGCGTCAGGAAACCTGGGAACAGGCCCGCCGCGAGAACAAGCGTAACCGTGGCCTCGGCAATCTGGTGGCCCGCGAGCAACTGGAAGAAAGCCAGTCCAGGGAAGCCCGCGCCCTCTCCGCCTTGCAGGAATCCCAAGTGGCGGTGGATGCCGCCCAATTGAACCTGGATCGCTCGGTGATCCGCAGCCCGGTAGACGGCTACCTCAACGACCGCGCACCCCGCGCCCACGAGTTCGTTACCGCGGGTCGACCTGTGTTGTCGGTCGTCGACGGCGCTTCATTTCACATCGATGGCTACTTCGAAGAAACCAAGCTCGACGGCATTCATATCGGGCAAGGCGTGGACGTCCGGGTGATCGGCGACAACGCCCGTCTGCGGGGCCACGTCGTGAGCATCGTCGCCGGTATCGAAGACCGCGACCGCACCAGCGGCTCCAACCTGCTGCCCAACGTCAATCCGGCGTTCAGTTGGGTACGTCTGGCCCAGCGCATTCCGGTGCGCATCGCCTTCGACGAAGTGCCGGACAACTTCCGCATGATCGCCGGGCGTACCGCCACCGTGTCGATCATCGAAGACAGTCAGGCAATTCACACAGAGGAGCCCGGCAAATGACACACCTTACGCGCCTGACGGCAACAGTCGGGCTTGGCTTGCTGCTGTCGGCGTGTCAGATGGTCGGCCCCGATTACCAACTGCCCAAGGACGCCGCGATCAATCGCCCGGACCTGCAGGGCGAGTTGGCCGGGGAATCGGTCAACACGATTTCTGCGCCCGTGCCATCTGACTGGTGGCGCCTTTATCAGGACCCACATCTGGATCAACTGGTGCAGCAGGCCATGGCCTCCAACACCGACCTGCGCATCGCCGCCGCCAACCTGCAACGCGCCCGCTACCAGACCTCTGAAGCTGAAGCTGCGGGCGGTTTTACCACCAGCGCCAAAGCCGGTGCCCAGCGCCTTCAAGAGTCTGGCGAAGCGTTTTTGCTGTCCGAGAAAGTCCCGGTGGGTAACGTTGGGGATCTGGGTATTACTACGTCGTACCAGTTCGATTTGTTCGGCACGCTGCAACGGGGCATCGAAGCGGCCAACGCCAACGTTGATGCTGCTCAGGCAGCGGCCGACACCGCACGCATCACCTTGGTGGCTGACGTGGTTCGCGCTTATACCCAGGTCTGCGCCGCCAACGAAGAGCACGACATCGCCATGGAGTCGCTGAGCCTGCAAAAGCAGAGCGTCAGCCTGACCCAGCGTTTGCGTGACGCCGGGCGTGGTGATGAAACTCAGGTAACGCGCTCGGAAACCCAGTTCAAATCCCTGAGCGCTGAACTGCCGCGTTACGAGGCCTTGCGTCAGACCGGTCTGTATCGTTTGTCGATGCTGCTGGCCAAACCGCTGGATCAATTACCGGCGGGCGTGAGCACCTGTAATGAGTTGCCGCATATCGCGCAGGTGATGCCGGTGGGTGATGGCGCAGCACTGCTCAAGCGCCGCCCGGATGTGCGTCAGGCGGAACGGCGTCTGGCAGCATCGACCGCTGAAATTGGTGTGGCGACGGGTGAGTTGTACCCGGACATCAGCATTGGTGCGACCGTCGGCACCGTGGGGCTGCTGGAAAATCTGGGCAAGCCGGTGGCCAATCGCTGGGGCTTTGGTCCGTTGATTAACTGGACTGTACCGTCGAACGGCGCTCGGGCCCGGATTCACGAGGCCGAGGCTTCGAGCCAGGCGGCATTGGCGCGCTTTGATGGTGTGGTGCTGAATGCGATACGGGAAACCCAGACCGGTCTGGCGCAATATACGGCGCTGTTGCAACGCCGTGATGCGCTGACCGATGCGGCGCAATCTGCGGAGCAGGCTGCGGATCAGACGCATCGCTTCTTCCAGGCTGGACGGGCTTCGTTTCTGGCTGATTTGCAGGCAACCCGGACTTATACGGATGTGCGGGCGCAGTTGGCGGCGGCCAATACGCAAGTGGCGATGGGGCAGATTGATCTGTTTCTGGCGTTGGGTGGGGGTTGGGAGAGTAGCGGCTCGGCGCCTAAGCCCTGAGTGTTGCGGCTTGTGTACATATCCATTACCGCGGTGATGCGGATATTGGTTGCGCTTTTACAGCGCGTCACTTTTGAACATCCGGAAGCCGGCCCAGACAAAAGTAAGCAAAACGCTCTTGCCCCACCACTCGGCACCTCGCTGACGCTCGGTGTACCCGCCCACAGATCCTGAACCGTGGGCCGCCGCAACGGGCCATCCATGGCCCAATGCGGCTAACCCGGCATCCTTGCCGGGTTGCCCACGCTCCAGAATCTGCGTTCGGCCAGCGTGGTTTAACGGGGCGCCTAAAATCAAAAGCAGATCAAAAGCAAAGCGAATACGGCGGGATCGCCTCGGCCCGGTACAGACTGTGTGAAAACCCTCAGACAAAAACAAACTGCGCGCGCTCACGTGAAATCTTTAAAAGTTTGTGTG
>NZ_JAWHNU010000097.1:0-10452 GCF_032582135.1 Pseudomonas syringae group sp. J309-1
CGATCGCGGGCAAGCGCGCTCCTACAGATGAAAAAGTACTCCAAATCAAATAGTTGTAGTTTGTTTGATAGGAGCAGAGCTTGCTCGCGATAAGGCTGGATGCGATCTAAAGTGGACCGCGTCCTGCCTTATCGCGAGCAAGCTCTGCCCCCACAAAGGTCTCAGCTAGCAGGTAGAAAAAGAATCTGCCACACACTCAGCCTAGGGAATCCAACCATTACGGCAACGGATCAAACTTCAGTGCGCTCAGGCTCTGCACTTTGTCTTCGCGGACCATTTTGTATTCGGTGTTCGGGCCGATCCAGCGTGCCCAGATGGCGTCGATTTCACCGGCGTCGTCCATGGCTTTCAGTGATTCATTGACCTTGGCGAGGAAGGCGGGCTCATCCTTGCGCATACCGGCACCGATCGGCTCAAGGGCCATAGGCTCTTTGGCGATGGCCAGTTCAATGCCGGACGCCTTGGCCTGATTGACCAGTTTGATGGCAGTCATGGTGTTGGTGACCAGGCCCAGAACCTTGTTCTGCTGCAACGCCATGTAGGCCGAACCTGTGTCCTGGAAGGTCACTGGAATGGCCTCGGCGATGCGGATCGATTGTTCAGAAGTCGAGCCCTTGGTCGAGCTGATGCGCTTGCCCTTGAAGAACGCCTTGTCCTTGTCGGCATTGGCCGCGTGAACCACCAGGGTTTCCTTGGCAATGTAGTACGGATCGCTGAACTGGATCTGGTCGGCGCGGGTTTTGGTGTACGCCAGGTTGGCGAACAGGACGTCAACGCGGCCCATTTTCACTTCGGGAATCCGTGCTTCAACCGACATCGGCTTGAGCTCGAGCTTGACGCCGAGCTTCTTCGCCAGTGCAGTACACAGGTCCACGTCCATGCCTACCAGTTCACGGGTTTTCGGATCCGGTGCGGAGAATGGCGGGACATCGGCATACACGCCGCAGCTCAATGACTGCCTGGCCATGATGTCGCTCAGTTGGTCTGCGTGGGCGACAGTGACTGCCAAGGGACTCAAAGCTACAGCGGCGAACAAATGCTTGATACGCATGGGAAACTCCAGAAATTCAGGATGAGTTAAGAGCAGGTCCAGCGGCAGTTTTTAAATATCAGTGCGCCCGCAGATCAGCGATGAAACGCTGGGCGCGAGGGTGTTGGGGTTGGCTGAAAAAGCTCTCAGGGTCGCTTTTTTCCAGGATTTGCCCGGCGTCCATGAACCAGATGGTGTCAGCCACTTCTCGAGCGAAATTCATCTCGTGAGTCACGCACATCATGGTCATGCCGTCTTTGGCCAGGCCTTTCATGACGCTCAGCACTTCGCCGACCATTTCCGGGTCGAGGGCGCTGGTGGGCTCGTCGAAGAGCATCACCGGTGGTTCCATGGCAAGTGCGCGAGCAATCGCCACTCGCTGTTGCTGACCACCGGACAGTTGCGCCGGATAAGCGCCAGCCTTATGCGCCAGGCCCACACGGTCCAGCAACTGCATGGCGCGTTCCCTGGCAGCCGACCCCTTGAGCCCGAGGGTCTTGGTCGGCGACAGGATGATGTTGTCCAGCACCGACAGATGCGGGAACAGGTTAAAGCTCTGAAACACGAATCCCACCCGGCTGCGCAGGCGATTGACGTTGGCGTCGGTGCCGTTCACGTCTTGACCGTCGAACAGGATCTGGCCTTTCTGGATGTCTTCGAGACGGTTGACAGTACGAATCAGGGTTGATTTGCCCGAGCCCGAAGGCCCGCACAGCACCACCACTTCACCGGTGTTCACTTGGGCGGTGAGGTTGGTCAGCGCCTGGTACTCGCCGTACCACTTGTTGACGTTGGAAAACATGATCATTGGACGCATGAGTCAGCCCTCTTTAATTAATGGGGGGTCAGCAAAGGGCTGTCGACGGCGGCAGCGGTGACGGTGCCCAGACGTTTGCGGGCAATGCGCCGCTCCAGCCAGTCGGCCAGATGGGTCAGGGCGAAACACAACAGGTAGTAGATGACAGCAAGGATGAAAAACACCTGGAATGGCTTGGTCAGCAACTGGTTGTTGACCTGATTGGCGGCAAAGGTGATTTCCTGCACGTTGATCACGTAGCCCAGCGAGGTTTCCTTGATAATCGAAATGAACTGGCTGAGCAGGCTGGGGAGGGCGTTATAAAGTGCCTGGGGCAATATCACCCAGAGGGTAGTGCGCATGTAGCCCATGCCCAGTGCGCGGGACGCTTCGTATTGGCCGCTCGGCAACGCCTGAATGCTGCCGCGAATGATTTCGCTCAGGTAGGCGCTCTGGTAGATCACCAGGGTGCACAGCATCGTAGTGAAACCGGTGATGTTGTGGCCGATCAGCAGCGGCACCAGGAAGTAGGTCCAGAAAATCACCATCAGCAGAGGGATGCCGCGCAGTACGTAAATCCAGACGGTCGAAAACCAGCGCAGCGGGGCCCATGGGGAAATCCGCGCCATGGCCAGCAACATGCCTAGCGGGAAGGCGAAAATCAGCGCCAGAATCGCCAGAATCAACGTCGCCGCCAGACCGCCCAGTGGCCCGTGCGGGTATTGACCAATAAGGAACAGCGTCCAGTTCTGTTGAAGGATCGTGAAGATATCGAACATGCTCGCTTACCTCGCCAGGGCTTTGTTGA
This sequence comes from Pseudomonas syringae group sp. J309-1, assembly GCF_032582135.1. Lineage (NCBI taxonomy): Bacteria > Pseudomonadati > Pseudomonadota > Gammaproteobacteria > Pseudomonadales > Pseudomonadaceae > Pseudomonas > Pseudomonas syringae group sp. J309-1. Next base: position 2,635 of record NZ_JAWHNU010000097.1, read on the forward strand.
ATCGCTTGGCCAGCAGGGCACCCAAGCCCATCAGCAGCAGCGAAAAGGCCAGGTACACCACCGAGGCGACCAGAAAGGATTCAAAGGTGCGGAACGTGTAGTTCTCGACTTCGCGAGTGGCGTAGGCCAACTCCATCACGCCAATGGCCATGGCCAGGCTGGTGTTCTTGAACAGCAGCACGGTGTGGTTGATCAATGACGGCAGGCAGTTGCGCACCCCCTGCGGCAGGATCACGTAACGCATCGAGCGCACGTAGCCCATGCCCAGCGCCCGTGACGCTTCGGTTTGTCCGGATGGGATGGCGCGCAGGCCGCTGCGAATGTCTTCGCTGAAGTAGGCGGCCTGACAGAGGCCCAGCGCGATGACCGAAAACAGATACTCAGTGTTGTAACCCGCGAGCCAGATCTGAGTGGAGGTCGACAGCAAGGTTGGAATACCGAAATACCAGAGCATCAATTGCACCAGCGTCGGCACGTTGCGGTGGTAGGAAACGTAGGCCGCCACCAGACCATTGGCGTATTTGTTGCCGGTCAGACGCACCGTCACCAGAACCAGCGCGAGCAGCATGGCCAGGCACCAGGCGAACAGCGCCAGTTGCAACGTCATTTCGATGCCCTTGACGATCAGCTCGGCATATTCGCCGGTGAGGATCGGGGCTAGATCGAAGTCATTCATGGTCAATCCCTATCGGCATTGGTAGGGGCAGAAAAAATGCCAGGCGCTGGCCTGGCCAAAAGAGCGCATTGACGGATCAGTCCGTTCTGGTCGCTTGGGCTGAACTCAACTCTGATAGTCCTGCGGACGGGCCGTGGACAGGCCGCCGGGTACTTGCAGCGTCGGGGTGATTTCCATATGGCCGATGTTTACTGCAACCGGCGCTGCGATCGCGAAGGCGATGGCATTGGCGATGTCCGCGGCCACCGGCAATTCGAAACCTTCGACGAAGCGTTTGTAGGTCTCTTCGGAGTCGCCATGCACATGGGCAAAGATGTCAGTAGCAACCCGGCCCGGACAGACTTCGGTGACCCGGACACGCTTGCCGAATGCGTCAATACGCAGCTGGCGCGAGAGCATGCTCACGGCTGCTTTAGTCGCGTGATACGTGGAGTTGCCGCCGAAGTTGTAGGCCGCAGCGATGGAGCTGATGTTGATGATATGGCCGCTGTCGCGCTCGACCATGCCGGGCAGCGCCAGACGGGCCAGATGCAGCACTGCGCGCAGGTTGACGTCGATCAGGAAGTCGATGCCTTCAGCGTCCGCAGCAAGGATTGAGCCCGGACGATCCACACCTGCGTTATTGACCAGAATGTCGAAGCGGTGTTGTTCGAACAGCGCGGTCAGGGCCGGCAGATCGGTCACGTCGATCGCGTGGGCGATGCAACCGGTGCGTGCCGCCAGTTCAGCGAGCTTGTCGGCGCTGCGGGCAATGGCATGCACTTCAATACCTTCCTGGCACAGGCGCTCAACCACGGCGGCACCGATACCGGAAGAGGCGCCGGTGACCAGCGCGGTTTTGTAATCGGAAAATGGCATTGCGTGTACCTCTGAATCCATTGGTTCACCGGTCTGTCCGGTGAACGTTAAATACGGTCTGGTGTTGCTGATGTATTGACTCTATCCAGCAGCAACCCTGACGACCAAGACGGAATGGCTGTGTGGCTATAAGCGTCTCTTATGACGTCTGGTGCGCCTGGAACGGCTTGAGTTGCAATGCAATCCTTGTGTTTGGAATGCAGTCTTTGTGGGAGCTGGGCTTGCCCGCGATAAGGCTGGACGCGATTGACCTGATATCTGCGGCGCACTTATCGCGGGCAAGCCCAGCTCCCACAGGAGGAGCACTGTTTACCTCGCATCTACGCCATCAACCGGCTGATCGGCACGATCTGCCCACCCGCTGATTCGATTTCAGTACGCACGGTTCTCGCCAGTTCGACTGCGCCGGGGGTGTCGCCATGCAGCAATATCGAGCAGGCGCTGACCTTGATCACCTTGCCGCTGATGCTGGTCACGGTGCCGTCTTCGAGCAATTGGCGAACCCGTTGCAACACAGCGGCGGGGTCCTTGATCACCGAATTGGCGATCTTGCGCGGCACCAGCAGGCAGTCGTCGTCATAGGCGCGATCCGCCAGAAAGGTCGTCGCAACCCGCAGATTGTTCTGGCTTGCAGCCGTTTCAATGGCGCGGCTGCTGGACGAGCTGACGATGATCTCGGGATCAAACGCTGCCACTGTACGAATCAACTGCGCCGCCAGGTCGGCGTCGGCAGCGACCATGTTGCCCAGCGCGCCATGAAAGCTCATGTGAGTCATGTGATGCCCGGCGACTCTGGCGATGGCGGCCAGCGAGCCGAGTTGATACGTCACATAGGTGCACAGCTCTTTGATTTCGATATTCATCTGCCGACGGCCAAAACCCGCCAGGTCCGGGAAGCCGACGTGGGCCCCAAGATCGATGCTTCTGGCTTTGGCCAGCAGCGCCGTGTTGTTCATGATCAGCGGGTCGCCAGCATGGAAGCCACAGGCGACGTTGGCCGAGGAAATGATCTCCATCAGCGCTTCGTCTTCACCCATGCGCCAGGCACCGAAGCCTTCGCCCATATCGGCATTCAAATCAATCTTCATGGTTGCACCGCGTCGGCGTCGAAAGGTAAGAGACTGATTAACGGCTGGCCGTAACTGACGGTCGTGCCATTGGCGACAAGTACGCTGCAAACCTGCCCGGCATGCTGACTGCGCACGGGCAGCAGCAAAGGCCCAACGGCCAGAATCGCAACCAGTTGACCGGGCTGAACGTCACTGCCGACAGGCGCGAGCACGATGCTGTCGTCCGGGTGGGCCAGCAGTAATCTGCCTACGCCGCTAGCCTTGATCTGCAGTGCGTCCTGCTCAGGCTGGGTTTCAAAGGCCTCGGTCGAACTGGAGTACTCAGCTGCAACACCACGCTTCAAACTCAACTTGAAACCTGGTTTATCGATTTCTGCACCGGACAAACCGGCTGCGGTCAGGTCAGCGACCAACTGGCGAATCTGTTCAATGTTCATGCTTCGCTCCTCAGCGCCGGGCCAGATTCTGCAGGGCCAAAAGACGTCGCACTTCAGCCAGATAAGCCTGATTTTCCTCAAGAGCATCCAGCGCCTGGTCGTAGCTGCATTCGATGAAGCGAATCCGGCTGCCAATCGCTGCCTGACCCAGGCGCCATAGATCCGCCTCAATCACAGTGCCAAACTTCGGATAACCGCCGCTGGGCTGGGCGTCACGCATCTGAATGATCGGCTGGCCGCCATGCGGCACTTGAATCACGCCAGGCACGATGCCGTGGGAGCGGACTTCCATGGCCTGCTCGGGCAGGATCGGCGTGCCTTCCAGACGGAAACCGTAACGGTTACTCTGTGAGGTGATCTTCCAGTCATCGCTCCAGAACGATGCGCGGGAATCAGCCTTGAATGCCTGATATTCCGCAGCGGGCAGAACGCGCATGGCGACAACTCCGTCAACGCTGAGCGGCAGCACATGAGTCGGGCTCAGTACACCAAAATCTACTGCGCGGGCGAGAAGTCCCGGCGCAGCGGCAGCCAGTCGATCACCTTGCTGCAAGGCCCGGCCTTGAAAACCACCGAATTCGCCACGCAACTGAGTGCTGCGCGAACCCAGCACCACCGGCACGTCAACGCCACCGGCCAGACAGAGGTAAGCGCGGCAGCCAGCAACCGGCTGATTGATCGTCAGCGTCTGACCCTTCAAGCCCTGCATTACCCAGTTTGGCGGGAATCCGACACCGTCCAGATCGGCCGCGCTGGCAGCACCGGTGACTGCAAAGGCGCAGTCTTCAAGCAGACGTACTTCAAAAGGGAATACCGGTATCTCGATGGCGGCTGCGTCTTCGGCGTTGCCCAACAGAATATTGCCGGTCGCGACCGCCAGCGTGTCCATGGCACCGGAAGTACCCACGCCAAAGCCCAGACTGCCAATGCGGCCCAGGTCCTGAACCGTGGCCAGGGCCGTGGCGGATAAAATCTCGATCATCGAATGATCCTCTCGATGCGAAAACGCAACAGATCCCCCGGCTGCAACAGCGCCGGAGGAGATTGAGCGGGGTCGAAAAACACCATTTCGGTGCGGCCAATGGTGTTCCAGCCGCTCGGGCCAGCGGAGGCAGAAACACCGGTCTGCACGCCGCCGATGGACACCGCGCCTGCGCCAATACTCAGCACCGGCACTTTGCGCCGTGGCGTGGCAATGCGCGGATCCATGCCGCCCAGATAGCAGTAGCCTGGATGGCTGCCCAGGGCATAAACCGGGTACAGCGGTTCGCTGTGCAGGTGCGCGATGGTTTCAATGTCCAGCCCGGTGTGGGCGATCACGTCGTCCATGTGCGGACCGAACTCGCCGCCATACACCACCGGCAACTCGATGATCCGGCCCTCAAGTGGCAGCGGCTCGCTGGCTTCCCACGCTTGCAGCAAGCGCTCGGTCAAGGCTCTCAGGTGGCGCGGCGGGACGTTGAAAGTCAGCATCAGGTTGTTCATGCCCGGCACCGATTCACGGATTTCTGGCCATTGCTCAGTCATCCGCGCCATGGCCCAGATCCGTTGTTGAGGGGCCAGATCAAGACTGCCGGGCGCTTCGAAGAGCAGGGCAGTGGTGCCCAGCAGACTGATAGTCGGACTCGCGTCCTGAAGAGCGATGCTCATTGCGGGCTCCGTTGCTTTAACCAGTGCTCAAGATGATGAATGTCCACGCCACCGGCGCAGAACGCGGGGTCGTCGAGGATTTCCCGGTGCAAGGGGATGTTGGTGGAGATGCCTTCGACGTACAGCTCGCTGAGCGCCAGACGCATGCGTGCCAGCGCTTCTTCACGGGTCGCGCCGTGGCTGATGACCTTGGCGACCATCGAGTCGTAGTAGGGCGGTACGCGATAGCCCGTGGTGACGTGGGAGTCAACGCGTACACCAAAGCCACCGGGCACTTCCCAGCGGGTGATCTGCCCCGGCGTCGGCATGAAACTGATCGGGTCCTCGGCGTTGATCCGGCACTCCAGCGAGTGACCGCTGGTGACGATATCCGCCTGACGTAATTCCAGACGTTCCCCACGGGCCATGCGTATCTGCTGCTGAACGATGTCGATGCCAGTGGTCATCTCGGTCACCGGATGCTCGACCTGCAAGCGTGTATTCATTTCAATGAAGAAGAACTGGCCGTCTTCGTAGAGAAACTCAAAGGTGCCCACGCCGCGATAACCGATCTGCTGACAGGCCTTCACACAGCGTTCGCCCACATGTGCGATCAGTTGTGGATCGATGCCCGGAGCGGGGGCTTCTTCGAGGACCTTCTGGTGGCGACGTTGCAACGAACAGTCGCGACTGCCCAGCCACACGGCATTGCCGTAGGCATCGCACAGCACCTGGATTTCCACGTGCCGCGGATGGCCGAGAAACTTTTCGATGTACAGTTCAGGGTTGCCGAAGGCCAGACGGGCTTCTTCCCGGGTCAGGGCAATAGCGTCGAGTAATTCCGCTTCTTGCTGGACAACGCGCATACCACGGCCACCGCCGCCGCCAGCGGCTTTGACGATCACCGGATAACCGATTTCACGGGCCACGGCGAGAATCGCCTGCGGGTCGCTGGACATGCTCGAATCAGGCCCCGGCACGCAAGGCACACCGGCTTCGCGCATGGCCCGCTTGGCGGCGACCTTGTCACCCATGGTGCGGATGCATTCAGCGCTGGGGCCGATAAACGTCAGACCTGCTGCTTCAATGCGCTCTGCAAAGTCGGGGTTCTCGGACAAAAAACCGTAGCCAGGGTGTATCGCCTGAGCGCCGCTGACCTGCGCGGCAAACAGCAGAGCTGACTGGTTCAGGTAACTGTGGGTCGGTGCAGCGGGACCAATACACAAGGCTTCGTCCGCTTGGGTGACATATTGCGCGTGGCGGTCAGCCTCGGAGTACACGACTACGGTTTTCAGACCCAGACCCCGACAGGCACGCTGGATACGCAGGGCAATTTCGCCACGGTTGGCGATCAGCACTTTATTGAACATTGTGGGCACCTAAAAAATACGGGGGGTCAAACCAGGCGAAACAACGGCTGGCCGGATTCAACCTCGGTGCCGCCGCTGGCCAGGATCGCTTCGACAATGCCAGCGTGAGGCGCTTTGAGCGGGTGGAACATCTTCATCGCTTCAAGAATCGCCAGGGTTTGCCCTGCTTCGACGTTGTCGCCGACTTTCACGAAAGGCGCTTCACCGGCTGCCGGGGTCAGGTGCAGTACGCCGTACAGGCTGGCCTTTACCTCACCACCGGTTTTGTTTTTCTCCGAAGCAGGGCGGGTGACCTGGACGGCGGCTTTTGGCGCTGCCTTGGTGGGCGCTGTGTTTGCAGGTGTGCCCTGCACGGTGTTGCAACCTGTGGCATCTTTGAACAGGCGCAACGTGCTATCGCCTTCCGTGAGGCTCAGTTCGATCAGGTCGGACTCGGCCAGCAACTCGATCAGTGCCTTGATGCGTTCTTGATCCATACCCTTGCCTTTACCTTTGCAGCTTGCCGTATTGAATGAAGTTCAATCTAACGAGGGCTGCGAAGGACCGCCAAGACGGTTTGGCTGTGGGGTGATAAGGCACGCTTATGACGCTGAGACGGTTTGAGCACGCATCTCTGCGACCAGCTCCAGCAGGATCGCCTTGACCGCCTGAGCCGGTACCGACAAGGGCAAATGACCTGACAGACACAAGGCTAGCGGCGCCTGAATATCTGGCTCGACGATGCGCAACATGCGTGCCCCGGTGGCGGCGACCAGCACCTTGGCGGCTGATTCGGGAAGGATGGTCGAACCAAAGCGTTCAGCCACCGCCGAGGTCAGGGTCGCCGACGATTCCACTTCGGCGACCACGTTTGCGCTCTGGCCAATGCTGACAAATGCCTCGTCTACCAGCTTGCGCATGATGTTGTAGGGGCGGGGCAGGAGCATTTCCATGGGGGCCAGCTCGGCCAGGCCAATTTCATCGCGTCCGTCCAGGTGCTCTTCAGCACTGACCAGATACAGGTTCTCCCGTAACAGTGGCACGAAGCTCAGGCCATGCACTTCGCGCCCGCCATACAGCACGGCCATGTCCATGCGGCCATTCATGATCAGTTCGCTGAGGGTGGTGCCGAAGTTTTCATTGAGGTACAGGAGAATGCCCGGATAGCGCTCGCGTACCCGTCGTAGCAGAGGTAGCGACAGCGTGGACGCAGCGGTGCCCGGCGCAAGGCCCACTGACACTTGGCCGGACAGTGCGTGACCGGTGTCGTTGACGTCGCTGATCGCCTGTTCGCACTGGCGCAGGATGTGTTGTGCATGGCCGTACAAGACCTTGCCAGCCTCGGTCGGCGTCACACCGCGTTTGGTGCGGATTAACAGTTGTTGATGCAGTTCGGCTTCGAGGGTTGCCAGCTGTTGGCTAAGGGCGGGCTGGGCGATATGCAGGACGTCGGCGGCTTGGGTCAGGCTGCCGATGTCGACGATCTTTACGAAGTACTTCAGGCGACGGAGGTTCAAGAGGAGGGCTCATGGTGGGCTGACATCTGTTGGGTGTTAGCAAAAGCCAGGCCACCGGTGGAGAAGGGCCTTAAGGGCATAGGTTTCTACACAACTTCTTTGTGTACATATCCATTACTGCGGTCACGGCTGATATAGGTTGCGCTTTTACAGCGCCTCACTTTTGATAGATCCGGAAGCCGGCCCAGACAAAAGTAAGCAAAACGCTCTTGCCCCACCACTTGGCACCTCGCTGTCGCTCGGTGTACCCGCCCACAGATCCTGAACCGTGGGCCGCCGCAA
>NZ_JAWHNU010000098.1:0-10181 GCF_032582135.1 Pseudomonas syringae group sp. J309-1
TCCCCATGTGAGAGTAGGTCATCGTCAAGATTAAATTCCAGAACCCCTGATCGCTTACGCGTTCAGGGGTTTTGTTTATGCGCGAAGAAAAAGCATTGTAGGAGCCCGCTTGCCCGCGATGGACGACCCCGCGTTCTGCCTGACGCACCGCCTCGCTACCGGGTAGGACCGAATTCATTCGGGAAGGCTATGTGTCAGGCGATACAAAAGCTGCGGATGTAACGCCCCTTCGCGAACAAGTTTGCTCCTACAGGTTCATCGCTACCGCGTAGGACCGAATTCATTCGGGAAGGCTATATGTCAGGCAATACAAAAGCTGCGGATGTAACGCCCCCTCGCGAACAAGTTTGCTCCTACAGGTTCATCGCTACCGGGTAGGACCGAATTCATTCGGGAAGGCTATATGTCCGGCAATACAAAAGCTGCGGATGTAACGCCCCCTCGCGAACAAGTTCGCTCCTACCGTCCATGCGCCAAGCTCGGTAGGACCGAATTCATTCGGGAAGGCTATATGTCAGGCGATACAAAAGCTGCGGATGTACCGCCCCTTCGCGAACAAGTTTGCTCCTACCGTCCATGCGCCAAGCTCGGTAGGACCGAATTCATTCGGGAAGGCTATATGTCAGGCGTTACATAAGCTGCGGATGTACCGCCCCCTCGCGAACAAGTTCGCTCCTACCACTGCTAAATGAAACATACGGATACACCTTCATCTTCCCGGATCGCAGCCGATAGCTTGCTAACTTCATTCTGTGAGTTCAGCCCGCATGACACTGCGTAATCTTGGAATTGCCCTTCGCGCCGCTCTCTGTTTCTCCCTCATGGCTTTATTCGTTCTGTTCCTCGGTGTAATGAGTCTCGACAAAATGTCCGGCCTCAACAAAAACACGACGGATCTCGGCGGAGGCTGGCTGAAGTCCACTCGGCTGCTGGGAGAGTTAGCTGATACCACCTCGCGATTCCGTACCATGTCTTACCTGATCATGGTCAACCGCACCCAGGCGGACATCGACAAAGCCGAAGCCCGCCTTGAGGTGTTGACCAAGAAGGCCAACACCATCGTCGCTGCTTACGCGCCTTTGGTTCGTAGCCCGGAAGAGAGCACCAAGTTTCAGCAGTTCAAAGAAGCACTGGCTAACTATCTGGTCGCTCAGGACAAACTGCGTCAAGCGTCACTGGCCAAACGTGATGCTGAGATTCCAGGTTTGATCAGCGGTGAGCTCAAGAAGTACTCAGACCAAATGGCACCTTTGGTCGAAAGTTTGCTGGAGCTTAATCGTCAGGGTGCAGACGCTGCCGTTGCAGAGTCTGCGAGTGAATACATCAGCGCACGTAACATCATCATTGCCGTTCTGGTTCTGACTGCCGTACTGACTGTCCTGTTGGCAGTGCTTCTGACCCGCAGCATCGTTCGTCCGCTCAGCGAGGCTGTAAGGGCTGCGGAAGACGTGGCGCGCGGTGATCTGACCACTACCGCCCAAGTAAATGGCCGTGATGAAGTCACGCGCCTGCAGCAAGCGCTGCAAACCATGCAGATGAATCTGCGAGACACCCTGCAGCGTATTTCCGGCTCGGCCACTCAGGTTGCTTCAGCCGCTGAAGAGCTCAATGCGGTGACCGAGGAAGGTTCGCGATCCTTGCAGCAGCAAAATAACGAAATCGAACAAGCCGCTACTGCCGTCAACGAGATGACGGCTGCCGTCGAGGAAGTGGCCAGCAACGCAGTGAACACGTCGACTGCTTCGCAGCAATCCAGCACCTCGGCCATGCAAGGTCGTCAGCGCGTGCAGGAAACGGTCACTGCCATTCAGCAAATGACTACTGACGTCGAAGTCACTTCCGAGCAGATCCGCAGTCTGGCTGACCAGACTCAAGATATCGGTAAGGTTCTCGACGTGATTCGCGCCATCGCTGAGCAGACCAACCTGCTGGCCCTTAACGCCGCCATTGAGGCTGCGCGTGCCGGGGAAGCCGGGCGCGGTTTTGCTGTTGTGGCTGACGAAGTCCGGGCGCTTGCCCATCGCACTCAGCAGTCCACGCAAGAAATTGAAGTGATGGTCAGCGGCATCCAGCAAGGTAGCAGCAAGGCCGTAGCTTCTATGCAGAACAGCAGTAGCCGCGCTCAAAGCACTCTGGAGGTGGCTCGCAGCGCCGGTGATGCTCTTGAGGAAATCACCCGAAGCGTGGGTGAAATCTCCGACCGTAACCTGGTTATCGCCAGTGCTGCAGAAGAGCAGGCGCAAGTGTCCCGTGAAGTGGATCGTAACCTGGTCAACATCCGTGATCTGTCGCTGCAGTCTGCCGACGGCGCTCATCAGACCAATGCTGCCAGTCAGGAGCTGTCGCGGTTGGCCGTTGAGCTGAATCAGATGGTGGGTCAGTTCAAGATTTAACGAACGCCGCACCACGCCCACATAAACAACGCCCACAAAAAAGGCCGCATTCTCATGCGGCCTTTTTTGTTCATGTGGACTCAGCTTATTCAGCCGCTTCCTCAGCGACTTCAGAAACAGTCGCCTTCACCTCATCACGGCGACGGATGTACTTCCAGTCCGCCTCATCAATGTAGATGCCGTTAGGCCCGCTGCCGCCTTCCAGGTCGATTGCCACGTGCGCCGATACTTGCGGCTTCACACTCGCCAGAATCGGTACAAAGCCCAGTTGCAGACTCGTCTCCAGCAGCGCTGCCTGGTTCTTCTCGTCGATGTCTGCTGCTTCGTCCAGATAGTAAGGCAGGCGCACACGGCCGGCTTGATCGCGGTCCATCAAGTGCAGCAACAGGTACATGTTGGTCAGCGCCTTGATGGTCATCGTGGTGCCGTTTGAAGCCGCGCCGTCGATGTCGGTATGGATCACCGGCTGGCCGTTGACCTTGGTGATCTCGAACGCCAGTTCGAACAGGTCTTTCAAGCCCAGCTGGTTATGGTTTGCCGCCACCAGACGCGCCAGATACTCCTTGGCCTCTTCGTTCTTGTTGTCCTGCTCAGCGCTTTGGCTCAGGTCGAACACCGACAGCGTTTCGCCTTCTTCGTACTGGCCAGCGCTATGGATAATCTGGTCAATGTGCTTGAGCGCTTCCTTGTTGGGAGCGAGCACGATACGGAAGCTGGCCAGGTTGGAAACCTGACGCTTGTTGATCTCACGGTTGAACAGAGCCAGTTGATGTTCAAGGCTGTCGTAGTCGCTACGGATGTTGCGCAGTGTGCGCGCAATGTCGGTCACGGCTGCGCGGCGAGCCTTGCCCAGCGTCAGCGCTTCGTCGGTGCGGTGTGCGTAAGCATTGATCAGCAGTTGCAGACGACGCTCGACGTCTTCTTCGCTGTCGAACTTCGCGACACCTTTCAAGCGTACCTGGGCATACAGCGCTTCGATCTGACCATCGCTGCGCAGCAGACCTTGCCAGCTGTCCTGATAATCGTTGAGCAGTGGCAAGAGGTTATCCAGTGAGTCATCCACCGGATCCATGTAAGGCGTACCAAACGGCAGATCGGCAGGCAGCAACTGACGACGACGCAAGGCGTCATCCAGCGTGCGTTGCTTGGACTCCAGATCGCCAATCTGGCGCGCGACCAGTTGCAGCTTGGCGGACAGTTGCTGGACGCGCTCGGTGAACGCGTCGCTGGAGCGCTTCAGTTCATCCTGCGCAGCTTCCATCTGTGCCAGTTGCTCGTGCTTCTCGGGCTCTTCAGCGCTCAGGGTCTGGCAGCGACGGAAGTCTTCCAGCGCTTTCTGTGCGTCCAGCACCTGCTGATACAAGGCTTCTGTTTGCGTTTTGCTGGCCGCGCGGTCGGAAGCGACGGCCTGCTGCGTCTTGAGCTGTTTCAGTTCTTTTTCGAGACGTTCTTTCTGATCACGCAATGCGGCACGGTCGGCCAAGGCTTGCAGGGCAGGCGGCTCGATGTTGGTCAGGTTGATCGACAGGCCCGGCACCTGGAACTGGTCGCCTTTGAAGCTATCAAGGATGGCTTCGAGAGATTTGACCCAAGCATCACCGTCATCTAGCGCGATACCTTGCTCACCCAGTGGCAAGCTGAACAGGGCGCTGTTGAACAGGCGCATCAAGCGCTCTACATCCGGCTGCGAGAACTCTTCACGCAGACGGGCATAGCTGTTGTTGTCCGCGTGATCGAGTTGTTGCTTCACTGACTTCAGGCGTTTTTCCAGATCGCGCAGACGTTCGTCCAGATCTTCGGCGCTGAACTGACGTGATTGTGCCAAGGCACCGGCCAGTTCATCGTGAGCATCCTTGGCGGCCAGCAACTGTTGCTCCAGCACTTTGGCGTCGTCAACCAGCGCGAAGCGATTCTTGAGGACCGCCAGTTCGCCGATCCAGCGCTGGATACTGCTGATTTCCCGCTCCAGACGCATTAGCTCCTGAGTGCCACCGCGCTGATCGTTCTGCAGTTCATCCTGTTGGCTGCGGTAGTGCTCGGCCTGGATAACCAGCTCTTCCTTACGTGCGGTGGAGTAATCCATCCAGGTGCCGAGCAACGAATCCAGAAGCGGCGACAGGCGATGCAGCTTGCCTCGCAACAGATCACGCTGAGCGACACCTGCCGCCAGCGCTTCGACCAATGGACCCGCTTTGACCAGCGAGTTGTAGTCCTGCTCCATGCGTCGCACGTCGCGGAAGGCTTCTTCACACGCGGCGATGTAATCCACGCTGCCGGAACGCAGGCTGTGTTCAAAAGCATCAAGGAACAGCTGCTTGAGCTTGGCGGCGGTGATTTCGCGCATGTGCAGCAAGTTGATGAACAGCGCCCGGAATGTCTTCAGGCTCTGTTCACTGGTGGAGCGCAGCGGGATCAACGTCAGGTCCAACGGAATAGACGTGTGACCGCCCACCAGCAAGCGACGCAGTTCGTCGGGCTTGAGTTCATAGGCTTTCAGGCCCTGGCTTTCCAGGTTGCTGAACAGCTCTTTCTGACGCAGGCAGGTGTCGTTCTTCTGGTAATGGCCCAGATCCAGTTTGCCCGCATAGGCAAAGAACTGGTGACCGAAGCCACCACCGGGGCCACGCCCGACCACGCCAATGACGTGCGGGCCGTGGGGCAGGGAAACTTCAACCAGGATGTAACTGGTGTCCGACGCGAAGTAGAACTTGCGGGACTGCTCCAGGCTGTACTTGCCGAAGCTCATGTCCGACATGCGCGCCAGAATAGGGAATTGCAGTGCGTTGATCGAGGCGCTCTTGCCGAGGTTGTTGGCCCCGTACACCGACAACGGGTGCTCCAGCGGGAACAGCCCAAGGCTGTAACCGGCCGTATTCAGCAGGGCAAAGCGGCGGATGCCGTAGCGTTCCTGGCTCATGCATCCATCTCCTGTTGCTCGTCAGCGATCGCGCGGGCCAGGGCCTGCTCTTCGGTTTCTTCCACGTCTTCGAATTCGGCGAGGTCCAGTGGGTCATCGGTTTGCAGCAGCTTTTCATCGCTGTCTTCGTCGATCAGTACCGGCACTGGCAATGGCAGAACGCTGTGAAGGCTTGCGGCCAGGTCGCGGTCCTGTTGTACCGAGAGACAAACGTCGAGGAAGCGGTGCATCGGCGGCAGGAAGCGGTAGATGCCGGTTTCTTCAGCAGCGAAACCCAACTGGGTCATGCGGCGCATGATTTTCTCTTCCAGCTCGTCCTGGGTCTGCACTTCGGCCTGCAAGAACAGGTCGCGATACTTCTCCAGCATCGACGGGAGTTCATCACGGCCAAGGCTGCCGCCGTCCAGCACGGCTACCGGGTCACGACCCTGGTCGGCAAGGTGTTCAACCAGAATGAACGTGAACAGCGCCAGACGTTGCGCGGTCTTGTTGACCTGCGCAGCGGCTTGATCCGGGACGAAGTAATAGAAGCCGCGGGTGTCGCACACCAGTTCAAACCCCAGCGCCTTGAACAGCGTCCGGTATTGATCCTGTGCGTTGGACAATTGCGCGTACAGCTCCGGGTCGCGGCGGCTGATGTGGAAACCTTTGAACAGCTCGCGGAAGATCGGCGCGAGTTGCGACATTTCGGAAAGATCAAGATGCATTGGCTGGGTTCCCCGTTTGCTCATCACTGCTGGCGAGCAGGGCGAAGGAGCGCAGGCTGACCTGATGCTCCTGAGTAAAGTAGTCACGACGCTCAAGGCGTTCGCGGGTGAAGCGTTTCTCGCGGGACAGGCGCGAGAACCAGTAGAGCAATTCGTCAGTAGCGCCGTTCGGCTCCTGTTCCAAAAGCCAGACCATCAGGTCCGGCATCGGCAGGGCGTCTTCGCAACGCTCAAGCATTTCCTTGACCGTGCGGGGCGCCTGCGGTGAATCACCTTTGCGTTTGCCAACACCGGCCTTGGGAAATTTCGCCGGTTTCGGCTCAAAGCGGGCCAGCGCATACACGTAGGCCTCGACCTGGCTCGCGCTGCCCAGAAAGGTGCTCTGCGGACGGGTGAACATCGGCATCGCCGCTTGCGGCACTGCATCGATGCCTTTACGACGAATCGCCGAAAGGGCCAACGCTGCGCCACGGGTGACTGCGTTGTGGCGGCGCGCTTCTTCACGCAGCGGCAGCAGCAGTTCGCGGGCATGACGCAAGGTCAACTGAGCGCTGGTCTGCATCTCAAGAATGCGCGCGTGGGTACGCAGCAGCATGTCGTCGTCGACCAGTTGGCCAAGGCGTTGCTGCTCAGTCAGCAAGCGCAGCAGCACGTTCTCGACCTTGCGCACGCCTTGTTCGAAAGCGCCGTCAGCGTTTACCAACTGAATCATCGGCTCGACGTATTCGTCCCAGGTGGCCAGCACTTCTGCATAACGCTGACGCAGCGGGATCTGGCGATCACTGGTCTTGGCCCTGTCGGCAACGCCCACCAATGCCTGTTCGTCGTTGGCGAGCTTTTTCAGCACGTCGCGCACGCGCATGTCCAGCAGGCGCAGTTGCCGGGCCAGGTCATTGGCGTCGCGGATATCAAAGGCGTCCTGGATATAACCCGCCAAACGCTCCAGATGGCGCAGATAGGCTTCGATTTCCAGGCACAGGCCCAAACGGTGCTCGCGACGCAGGTACGACAAGAAGTCATGAATCTGCGCGTTGAGTTCAAAACGGTTAGGGCTTTTCGCCACTGGAACGAGGATATCCAGGCGAATCCACACATCCAGCAGGTTGGTGATGTCCTGCGGGGTGCTGTCCAGTTGCTGTGCCGCCAGTTGCAAGCGCAATTCGCTCAGGCTCAGAGTGCCTTGGTCGAAATGTTCGCACAGCGGCTCAAGAAGCGCCCAGTGTTCGGCAAGGGCGCGCAAGACGCGCTTGGGTTCGATCATTGGTAGGCCGACTGTTGGTAAATAAAAGCGGCGATTGTACTGCATCGCACGCCTCAAATTTCATCTCCGGGCGATCAACTGCGGCGGGAATTGGCGAAGAGTTGTAGAATCGCCGTCCTAACTTATCCACAGGTGGCTGACCTTTGCTCAACGAGTCCCGCCGCCGCGCTTATTTGACTGCCATGCAGGTGGTCAATTGGCTGCCGCGCACCGAACTGCCGTTTGCGGCTCCGTCACGTCCGGAGCTGCTTGCTCCGCTTGCGCCACAGGTTGAACCGGTGGCGGATATCGCGGTGCCTGAAGCTGCGGTCAATCAGGTGGCGAGCGCCGTTGCGGCAAGTCCGGCACCTGTCGCACGACCAAAGATCGAAGTGCCGAGACCTGCGGCCACCAATACCCGCAAGCCTGCGGTCGCCGAAGACGAGGCTACTCCTGCGCCAGTCAAGGCTGCTGTTGTGCCGCCGCCGCGTTTCTCGTTGCAGTTGCTGCGCACCGGTCGCTGCATGGTGCTGGTGGAGTTACCCACAGGCCAGGCGTTCCAGAGTCGTGATCCGGCTTATCTGCTGCTCAAGGACATGCTGCGCGCCGCTGGTTTGCCGGACAGCCCGCAGATCATTGGCGAGCCAGTACGCTGGCCGCTGCTAAGTCGTGGCCAGATCGATCAAGGGCCTGAAGCTGCGCGTGATTTCGTTCAGGGTTTTGTCTCGGCTCGTCTGGAAGAGGCGCCTTGCGCCTGCCTTTGGCTGGTCGGTCTGCCGTCGGTGCGCTTTGCCGGGGAAGCCAATGCCGAGGCTTATAACAGTGAACTCGAGGTTGAAGGCCTGGGTTCTGCCTGGGCGTTGCCGGGTCTGGAATTATTGATGGACGAGCCGCAACGCAAGGCCGATGTCTGGAAAGCCATGCGTCGGCTAATGGCGCGCTGGAAACCGATCGATGAGTGACGCAATAACTTTCCGCCCGATGACCGAGGCGGATCTGGACGCTGTACTGAAGATTGAATACGCAGCTTTCAGCCATCCCTGGACTCGCGGCATTTTTCTGGATGGACTCAAGTCTTACGAAATCTGGCTGATGTTCGAGGGAAACCAACAGGTCGGGCATGGCGTCGTGCAGGTCATCATCGACGAAGCTCATCTGCTCAATATCACTGTCAAACCGGAAAGCCAGGGCCGCGGTCTGGGTTTGCGCCTGCTGGAGCACTTGATGTCACGTGCTTACCAGTTGAATGCACGGGAATGCTTCCTCGAACTGCGGGACAGCAACCGCGCGGCTTATCGCCTTTATGAGCGCTTCGGCTTCAACGAAATCGGCCGCCGCCGGGATTACTACCCGGTTGCTGGCGGCCGCGAAGATGCGCTGGTCATGGCTTGTACGTTGTTTGAGTAATCCAGACTACTGACCAGAGTCATTCCCCGGTAGGACCGAATTTATTCGGGAAGGCGGTGTTCCAGGCGATACATAGGTCCGGATGTACGCGCTTCTTCGCGAATAAATTCGCTCCCACTGATGTCGGCTGGCAAGCCAATATGGGATTTCCCATAAGTCCAGAACGCATTCTACTTACAAAAGCTTCTCAGGCTTCCCATCCAGCGGATCCAGTCGGCCCAGCTCAGCCTCATCCAGACCATCACCACCACCAATGTCATCTTCATCGACTACTGTCAGATCGAAATCGGCGGGGTTGTCTTCGCCTTCTTCTTCAGCGGAGCGGGCACCGTCTTCGCGGATCAGAATCTCTGGATCCAGATCGTCGTCAGTCGGGTGATGATCCGGAGTCGACGCGCCGGTAAGGCCTGCTTCACGCACGCGCTGCTCAGGGATTTCACGGGAGAGTTCGTCTTCCGGGATCAAGTCGCCGATGCGTGCATCGTCGCCTTTGTCGTCGAAGTTCAGCTCACGCATGGAGCCCATGCGGTCTTCGTTATCGTCAATCGGTTCGGGTTGAGTTGCACCGTAAGGGCGGCGGGAATCATTCATGGCGAATCCTCGTTATTAAGGGGCTTGAAAGGTGGACCGGCACCTATTCTGAAGATTCACTTTGCTTGCACGAGCGGATCGGGAATCTGCACAACAGAAGTTAGTGACCCGGATCGTCGAGCCCCAGTCATAAGCTGGCACATCTTCGAGGCATGACACATGAACGAGCTACAAGACCTGATCGACAACAACGAACGTTGGGCAGATGCGATCACCAAGGAAGATCCTGAGTTTTTTGCCAAGCTGGCACGCCAGCAGACCCCGGAATTCCTGTGGATAGGTTGCTCGGACGCCCGCGTACCTGCCAACGAGATCGTCGGCATGCTGCCGGGTGATCTGTTTGTGCATCGCAACGTGGCAAACGTCGTGCTACACACCGACCTCAACTGCCTGTCAGTGATCCAGTACGCCGTTGACGTGCTGAAGGTCAAACACATCCTGGTCACCGGCCACTATGGTTGCGGCGGTGTCCGTGCATCGATGCAGGATCGCCAACTGGGCCTGATCGATGGCTGGCTGCGCACCATTCGCGATCTGTATTACGAGCACCGCGATACTCTTGCCAAGTTGCCCACCGAGGAAGAGCGCGTTGACCGCATGTGCGAGCTGAACGTCATCCAGCAAGTGGCGAACGTCGGCCACACCAGCATTGTGCAAAACGCCTGGCATCGCGGGCAGAGCCTCTCGATCCATGGTTGCATCTATGGCATCAAGGACGGCCGCTGGAAAAGCCTGAACGCGACCATCAGCGGCTTTGAGCAACTGCCGCCGCAGTACCGCTTGCGTCCGTTGGGGGAGTAAGTAATCCGGTTGGATACAAAACCCTGTGGGAGCCGCCCCGGTGTCCCAGGCACCACGCTGTCGCGCAGCAAACACGGACCCTGTAGGAGCGCGCTTGCCCGCGATTCGGTCTGTCAGTCGATGAA
>NZ_JAWHNU010000099.1:0-9592 GCF_032582135.1 Pseudomonas syringae group sp. J309-1
CGCTTCGGTCCGTCAGGCACACCGCGTTATCGTTCTTCGCGGGCAAGCCCGGCTCTCACAGGATTACGCAGATCTATGTGGGAGCGAGGCTTGCCCGCGATAAGAGCGACGCGGTCCGAAGTGAACCGCGTCCATACTGACTAGCTTCGACCAACACGCCCGGCCAACAAGAAAACTACCAGCGCAACCAGCGGCAGACCGGCTCCCAGCCACACGACCCCGTGCCAGCCACCCTGCTCATACAGGCTGCTGGCCAGCGCTGAGCCAATAGCACCGCCGATGAAGATGCTGGTCATGTACAGCGCGTTCAACCGACCACGGCTGGCCGGGTCCAGAGCGTAGATCGCGCGTTGTCCCAGCACCATGTTCATCTGCACTGCAAAGTCGAGCAGTACTCCGGTGACCGCCAGGCCAATCACGCTGTAACCCGGTTGACTCAGACCCACCAGAAACGCAACTGGCGCCATGATCATCGCGATCAAGGATGCGCGCCGGGTATGCCCGGCATCGGCCAGACGCCCGGCGACAGGTGCGGCAACCGCACCTATGGCACCCACCAGTGCAAACAGCGCGATCTGGGTCTGCGACAGTCCGAACGTACGCGACAGTTCGATCGGCGCAGCTGTCCAGAACAGACTGAACGCAGCAAACAGCAGGCCCTGATAGAACGCCCGCTGACGCAACACCGAATACCTGCGCAGCAATGTGAACAACGAACCGAGCAATTGCCTGTATGACGCCTTGTGATCAGGCGTGCGTTTTGGAATGGTAAGAGCCAGTACCAGAATGATCGCCAGCATCATCACCGACGCGGTCATGAACACCGCACGCCAGCCGAAGTGGTCGGCTATCAGGCTTGACAGCGGCCGGGCCAGCAAAATGCCCAGCAGCAGGCCGCCCATGATATTGCCGACGACCTGACCGCGGGTTTCTTCCGGCGCCAGGTGCGCCGCCAGCGGTATCAGCATTTGCACCGACACCGAACTGAAGCCGATCAGCAGGGAAATCATCAGGAACCCGCTGGCGTGTTCGCTGAACGCCGCAGCCAGCAGGCTGGCCGTCGCCACGATGGCAGTGCCGATCATCAGCTTGCGGTTTTCCAGCAAGTCAGCCAACGGTACGAGAAATAACAGGCCAAGGGCATAACCGATCTGGGTCAGCGATACGATCAGGCTGGCGCTGTGGGCCGACAACCCTATCTCAGGAGCAATCAGCTCGACGATGGGCTGGGCGTAGTAAATGTTGGCGACGATGGCGCCACAGCAAAACGCAAACAACAGCACCAGGCCGCGGGTCAGGGTGTTTTGCGGTGCTTGAGCGGGGGAAGCTGTGGAGGAGGTCATAATCTTTGGCTCATGTTCAGTCTGAAGAATATCGGCCCGTCACGGCGGGCGTATGGAGCGAAGGTCTGCACGACAGGCCTGATGATGTTCAATTCTATGAAGATCGACAACATCATAAGCGCACCGAAGAACACGTTTCACGGTAAATGCTACAGCCATACTTATAGCGATTGGTTACTATGATAGCGATTGAAGTAAAAGTTCATGTCATTTACTTGCATGATTGTGCTTAGTCGCCGCCCGAAGTTTATCGGGTGAATCTCCTGCCTATCCCTATAGATAGTATCGGTGGAACTAATTAGCTGCTTAGATATCCTGAGACTCCCGCGATAAATCATGAAATTGATCACGATCTATCCCCGGGCCAGATACTTACCGACATACGACGGACAGTGTGAATAACGATGATCAGTCTCGGTCAAGCCAGTGTCTCTCTTGAACTCAGAGAAGTCTTCAGATGTGGCGTGCCGCTGCGGGTGGGCACGCGGGCGTTCGATATTCTGGAACTGTTGATTACCTGTCCGGGACGTCTGGTCAGCAAGGACGAGATTCTGCGGCGCGTCTGGCCCGATACCGTCGTTGAAGAAAATAATCTGCAGGTGCATGTCTCTGCATTGCGCAAGGCACTGGGTGAAGATCGCGATCTGATCCGGACCATTCCGGGGCGCGGCTACATGCTGGTGGGGGGCGAGGGCGAATCTGCTCTGGCAGTCGCTGATTATGACAACCCGCTGACAGTCGGCTCCTCCGGGAGCGCGATGCCACGCAAACACGATCTTCCCCATAACGTCCCGTTGATTGGGCGGCAAGCCGCACTGGAAGACGTCTGCGAAGCGTTGCTGAGCGATGCGCTGGTGAGCCTCGTGGGATCAGGGGGGATAGGCAAGACGTCCCTGGCAGTCGCTGCTGCCCACTATCTGTCCCTGACCGATAGCCTGCATGTCTGCTTCGTACCGCTGGCGCACATTACCTGCCCTGAAAACATTGTCGAGTCTCTGGCATCTGCCCTGGATCTGGTCGTGTTACCGGGAAGGTCGCCGATTGAGGCGATTGTCGAATGCCTTGATCAGCAGAATCGTCTGGTCATCCTGGATAACTGTGAGCACCTGATCGATGCAATAGCGGCGGTCAGTGAGCATCTAATGCGCCGTTGTCCGTCGCTGCGGATTCTGATCACCAGTCGCGAACCACTGCGCATTGGCGGCGAACGAATGCTCAACGTCGCCCCGTTGGACATCCCGGAGCAGGATGCCGATCGTCAACAAGTGCTGCAAAGCAGTTCAGCACAATTGTTCATGACACGCTTGCGGGCGCTGGACCCTTATTTCCCGGCAGAAAACATGGAAAGTCTGGACGAACAAAGTGTGGAGTTGATCGCACAGGTCTGCCGTCATCTGGATGGCATCCCGCTGGCGCTGGAGATGGCGGCCGCCCGCGCTGCCACGCTGGGACTGTTCGAATTGCTGCAAAGCCTGCAACATGGACCGCACCTCTTGTCCGGCGGTCTGCGCAGTGCCCCTGATCGTCATCAGTCGCTGGTGGCATCGGTAGAGTGGAGCTATGGTTTGCTGAGCCCGGACGAGCGCAACGTACTGAAACGTCTGGGTCGTTTCGAAGACCGTTTTACCCTCGCTCAGGCCTGTGAAAGGGCGCAGTCCCTGGCGCTGCCTCAAGGCAGGGTCATGGACTGCATCGTCAGTCTGGCGCAAAAGTCTCTGTTGCTGATTACCGCCGAAGGGCCTTTCCGGTTTTACCGGTTATTGAGGACAACCCGGAGCTGGCTGGTGGAGGCAATCAGTGAGCTGGCGGGTGATAACGGTTCAACGCAGGGCATTCGCCAGCACAATCAGCATTCTGTGCGCCCGGCATCCATGGCGTCTGTCGCGACGTTGCGAGCAGTAGGGGGCGGCCTGCACGACTCCGATTATTTTCACCTCAACCACCAACGAATTCTGGCAACAAGCCAGTAGCACGAAGCTTCGGAAAATCTGTATATGAGCGCTACACCCAAGGTTTATGTGGTCGATGATGAGTGCACGATCCGCACGTCGTTGGCTCGCCTGCTGCATTCTGCGGACATCGACACCGAATGCTTTGCCAGCGCCCAGGCGTTTCTTGAGCAGTCTTTTGAAGATCAACCGACGTGCCTGCTGCTGGACGTCAATCTTGCGGCCTCCAGTGGTTTTGATGTGCAGGAGGAGTTGCTCCGTCGCGGCCATCGC
Source organism: Pseudomonas syringae group sp. J309-1 (assembly GCF_032582135.1). Lineage (NCBI taxonomy): Bacteria > Pseudomonadati > Pseudomonadota > Gammaproteobacteria > Pseudomonadales > Pseudomonadaceae > Pseudomonas > Pseudomonas syringae group sp. J309-1. Next base: position 3,566 of record NZ_JAWHNU010000099.1, read on the forward strand.
TTCCCGATCATATTCATGACCGGCTTTGGCACCATCCCGATGTCGGTCAAGGCTATTAAAGCCGGCGCCCACGAGTTTTTGACCAAGCCCTTTGAGCCGGATCATTTACTGATGGTGGTGCGCCACGCCCTTGAACACGATGAAAGCGAGCTGGCGGGTCGGCTGCATGTCGAAAGCGTCAGGCGCCGGTTCGAAACCCTGACGCCCCGTGAGCGTGAAGTCATGACGTTGTTGGTGACGGGCAAAATGAATAAACAGATTGCCGGGGATCTGGGGACCAGTGAAATAACGGTGAAAGTTCATAAACGGCACATTATGACAAAAATGAAAGCACGAACTTTGATTGATCTGGTCAAGATGCATGAACAATCAACTCCGGTCAGTTGATATAAAACAGCACATTTATACATAGCGTCAGGCGCGCTCTTTTGTGGGAGGGCGTAAAGTCTGTTTCTATTACTTTCACTGCCATGAAGTTGAGCTTATGATCCTCATTTGCGTTGTTGATGACGACGCTTCCGTACGTAATGGTCTTGGCAATCTTCTCAAGTCTTTGGGCTATGCTTGCGTGGGCTTTGCTTCGGGTGAAGCGTTTCTGGCTTCTTCGGCAAGTGATGACGCGGATTGCGTATTTCTCGACTTGATCATGAAGGGCATGCAGGGGCTGGAAGTTCTTCGGCAGTTGAAAGCCGCGGGCAAACCCGTCGCCGTTTTCTGCATGTCCGCTCAGGATGACGAGGGAACCATCCGCCGAACACTCGACGCTGGTGCACTGGGTTTTTTGCGCAAACCGTTCTCCGAGGAGGCGTTGCTCGATTCGATAAAGCGGGCACTGGAACGCCCGTAAGGGGCCTTTATGAGCAGCATCCAGGCAGAGCTGATCTCCGGTCTTCAGGCAAGGGCTGAGCATCAGGCCGAAGGCTGCACGCCTGAATGGCTGGCGCTTCTGTCATGGGACCTGCTGTTCGTCGATGGCGAGATTGATCGTTACCGGGTTCATGTGCAGGGCTGCTACCGACAGTGGCTGGTTTTCCGTTCGTCAGTGCGCAAGGTGGAGAGCAGCAGGCGTCGTATCGAGCATGAATACGCGTTAGCCTCCCGCCTTGAGCCGTCCTGGGCACTGATTCCCCAGGCTCTGTTGCAGACGGCGGAAGGTCCGCTGTGGGTATGCGACGATCCTGGTGGCCAGACGCTGCATGAACTGGCTGACGGGAAAATTTCCATTGATCGCTTCCTGCGCCTTGCGTCAGGCGCAGCGCGCTCCCTTGGGATGGCTCATGGCAAGGGTCTGCTGCATCGGGATATCAAACCGAGCAATCTGCTTCAGGATGCTCAAGGCACTGTTCGTCTGACTGGGTTTGGCGTCAGTGTCGAGACCGGATCCTGCATGCCCACGAACATCGGCGATTCCATCTGCGGCACCCTGGCGTATATGTCTCCTGAACAGGCGGGACGGGGCGGGCTGCAGTCCGACCAGCGCAGCGATCTTTATGCGTTGGGCATGACGTTCTATGAGCTGCTGACCGGCAGATTGCCCTTCGAGGCAGACGATGCAGTTGAATGGGTGTATTGCCACGTGGCCCGCCAGCCTTCGTCACCGCGGCATTTTCGGGACTCGATTCCCGTACCGTTGGCTCAAATGATTCTGCAACTGATTGCCAAGAATCCCGAAGATCGCTATCAGACGGCTTGTCGCCTGGAGGCTGACTTGCGCAAGTGCCTGAACGAGTGGAGTCAGTTCCAGCACTTGTCCGCTTTTGACGAGACCGTAAAAGATCGTCGATGCCGGGGCGTTGAGCCGGAATTCTTGCTGACGAGGCGGGCGGAGTATCAGGCTCGGGGTGCTGCATTCAAGCGGGTCACTGAAGGGATTTATACCTCCGCGCATGGCCATTTTCTCAGTGGCTGTGATTGCTACCAGCCATGTGGGTGCCTGGGCCAGGTCGCCGGGCTGGAAGCGCGGAGCGGAATTCTGCGCGCGCAGGCCTCGCTGTCGAGGCCCTCGATCAGTATTTCCATGGGGCAGGAAGCGCTGGATCTGGTGTCGGTCATGAAGGCCTCTCAGGCGCTGTCCGAAGAGATCGTGCTGGAGCGACTGATCGGTATTCTGCTGACCAATACGATCGTTCACGCCGGTGCCCAGCATGCCCTGTTACTGCTGATCAAAGACGAAGTACCGCAGGTCCGTGCCCGCGGGCAGGCGCACGAGTCCGGCATCGCCACCGAGCTCTCGGAGACAACACCCACCGCGCGGCATTTGCCCTTGTCGATGTTGTACACGGTCATAAGAACGCGGCAACTGATCGTGCTGGACGACGCCATGCATTCACATCTCTTTGCCGCAGATGAGTACTTCAATGAGCATCAGGTGCGCTCAATACTGTGTTTGCCCCTTATCAAACAAGGCCAGGTAGTGGGCGTGCTTTACCTGGAAAACAATCTGGCGCCTGGGGTGTTTACTTTCAGGCGCACGGCGGTGCTTGAACTGCTCGCCGGTCAGGCCGCGATCTCGCTGGAAAACGCTCGTCTGTATGCTGAATTGACGGAAGAGAACACGCGTCGCAAAGAGATCGAAGCGGCGCTGCGCACCAGCAAGGCGACGCTGGCATTGGGGCAACGTATCAGCCAGTCGGGGAGTTTTCGCTGGGATCCGGGCACCGATGAGGCGCAATGGTCCGACGAGCTGTTTGCGGTCTGGGGCCTGCCGGTGACGGCGGTTGCACCTTCACTGCCGGTGCTGGAAAAGATGATTCACCCGGAAGATCTGCAAGCCTTTTCATCAATGCTGTCTCGGGCTCTGCGACATTCCAGTGCCTTTGAACACACCTTCCGTATCTTCAGGCCCGATGGGACGCTTCGTTATATCGAACTGCTGGGAGAGCCGGACGGCGAGCAGTTTTTCGTGGGTGTGGTCAGTGATGTGACCGAGCGCAAAACCACTGAAACGTCCTTGCGCACTGCCCGTGCCGAGCTGGGGAGGGTTTCTCAGGCAACCACCATGGGCGAGTTGGCGGCGTCCATTGCGCATGAAATCAACCAGCCGCTGGCTTCGATTGTCTCCAACGCCAGTGCCAGTTTGCGCTGGCTCAACCGTGATGTGCCGGTAGTCGAGGAGGCGCTCGCCGGGCTTAGGGATATCGTCAACGACGGCAAGCGCGCTGCCGACATCGTGCGCGCACTTCAATCGCTGGCCAGACAGACGCCGCTCAACCGTGAACCGTTGTACATCACGGATGTGATTCAGCAGGTGGTGTTGCTGACCGCCAGTGAGATCGAGCAGCGCCATGTATTGCTTTACAGGGAAGTCAGCGAGCCACAACTGACCGTGGAAGGTGATGCTGTGCAGTTGCAGCAGGTGATTCTGAATCTGATCATGAATGCAGTGGACGCCATGAGCGACCTTCATGACCGGCCGCGTCGTCTGGCGATCACGTGCAATACGGTGGCTGATGAGTATGTGGTGGTCAGTGTTCAGGACAATGGTTACGGGATTGATCCTGAACATGTTGAACGGGTCTTCGATGCGTTTTTCACGACCAAGGAAAAGGGCATGGGAATGGGCCTGGCGATTTGCAGATCGATCATTGATGCTCATGGGGGGATGCTGCAGGCGTTTTCCGGACGGTCGAGCGGGGCGGTGTTTGTGTTCACGTTGCCAGTGGTTGCAGGGGCGTTGTCAGGTAGGGCAGTTAGACCTTAGCGCCTATATCGCGGGCAAGCCCAGCTCCGACAGGTGGAACGCGGTCCCATGTGGGAGCTGGGCTTGCCCGCGATATAGTCGATGCAGAACCAGCATGCAGGTCGCAAAATCCAGGAACAGATGTTGACTGCTGCGCGGATTAACCTGCGCTTCAGAACGTTTAATGTTTTGCAAAGGACTTTAAGGACCGCCATCACCAGACTCAATGCCTGCCATACACCTCTGAGCAGGAGAGTCTGTAATGAATGCGTTCAGCCCTTTGTCCACGCTTCATGTCGATCAAGCCGCCGTCACTCAGGTTCCATCTTTCGACACCTTGTCGTCCGCTGTAGAAGAACTGATGAAGTCCGCATCGGTTGGCGACACACGTGAAGCGAATCTGCAATTGCTGGAGCGCAGCGTTACAACGCCGGGCATTGACCCTTTGGCTTACCGGCTGATTTGCTCGTTGTTGCCTGCCTTGCGTGATCGTCAGGCTGATCATGACGATTCAGTAGAGCGCGCGATGCTGGTGCTGTGCTCGCATTTGTCTACCCGCTTTGAAACGCCTGAAGCCGTGGTGCCCAAGCGTTGCGAGAAAGTCGCGTTGTCGCCGTGGCAGGAGCGTCGTGCCAAGGAAATGATGTCCAGCCATATGGATCGCGGGCTGTCCATTGCCCAGATCGCCACCGAATGCTCGTTGTCACGCAGCCATTTCTCTCGGGCGTTCAAGAAGAACACCGGCTTTTCGCCCCGTGACTGGTTCCTCCAGGTTCGCCTGGACAAGGCCAAGGGGTTGCTGACCGAGTCCAGCATTTCGATTTCGCGTATCAGCCTCGATTGCGGTTTTGCCGATCAGTCGCATTTCACCCGGGTGTTTACCCGTGTTGTAGGCCAGACGCCGTTCGGCTGGAGACGCTCGCTGTCGACCGAAGCACGGCGGGCGGGGTGACTTCCAGCATCATTCATCGCTGATGACCAGTATCTTGCAGGAGGTCCCGCGCCGTCTTCGACGCGGCGCCCTCACACAGCAGATACAGGACTTGTAGGAGCTGCCGAAGGCTGCGATCGCGGTGTGTCAGCATAAATGCTTCGCAGCCTTCGGCAGCTCCTACAGAAAATGCATTTCAATCCAGCAGTTTGCATGTTGTTTGATGAGAACTGCATTGCGTTCAAAAGCACAAACCTACAAGGCGAAGCGCTGATAACCGTGCTTACTTGAATGAAGGACAAGCCTCTCGGGCTTTTCATCTCTTCAGTTCCGGACCTTCCCCATGAATCGCAATGATCTGCGCCGAGTCGACCTCAACTTGCTGGTGATCTTTGAGGCGCTGATGTTTGAGCGCAACCTGACCCGGGTTGCTGAAAAACTGTTCATGGGCCAGCCTGCCGTCAGCGCCGCGCTGTCGCGATTACGCGATCTGTTCGACGATCCCTTGCTGCTGCGCAGTGGTCGCGGTATGGAGCCGACGGCAAGGGCGCTGGACATCCTCAAGGAAATTCAGCCCGCGCTGGATACCATCTCTGGCGCAGTCAGCCGCGCCAAGGATTTTGACCCCGCCACCAGCTCTGATGTGTTCCGTATCGGGCTGTCGGATGACGCCGAGTTTGGCCTGTTGCCACCCTTGCTCCATCAACTCCGGGAAGAGGCGCCGGGCATCATCGTGGTGGTTCGCCGCGCCAACTATCTATTGATGCCAGCGCTGCTCGCCTCAGGCGAAATCTCGGTAGGCGTCAGCTACACCACCGATCTACCGGCCAACGCCAAACGCAAAAAGCTGCGTGATATTCACTGCAAGGTGTTGCGTGGCGATTCTCGCCCGGGCGCGTTAACCCTTGATGATTACTGCGCGCGGCCGCATGCGATGGTGTCGTTCTCTGGCGACCTGTCCGGCAACATTGATCTGGATTTGGCCAAAGTCGGGCGGACCCGCAAAGTCGTGCTCGGTGTACCGCAATTCAATGGCCTGCGGGCGTTGCTGGCGGGTACTGAACTGATCGCGACGGTGCCTGATTACGCGGCCTGTGCGCTGGTGGAAGGTTGCACGCTGCGCGCAGATGATCCGCCGTTTCCGATTGTTGCTGCCGAATTGTCGATGGTCTGGAGCGGGGTGCATGACAACGACCCCGCCGAGCGCTGGCTCCGTTCGCGCATCAGTCAGCACATGGCCAAGACGCCTGACGTGATTTGAGGTGTGGAGCCGGCTTTCCAAGATTCTGTGGGCGCTGCCCCAGTGTCCATCACTCCGCACTGTCTCGCGCCAAACGGTGGACCTGTAGGAGCGCACCAGCACCCCGCGGCCCCCCAGGCGGGGTGTTACACAGAACCCCCACCCGGCGCAGCCGGG
>NZ_JAWHNU010000100.1:0-9548 GCF_032582135.1 Pseudomonas syringae group sp. J309-1
GCTGGCCGAACGCAGATCTGAAGCCGTGGGTAACCCGGCAGGACGCCGGGTTAGCCGCATTGGGCCATGGATGGCCCTTTGCGGCGGCCCACGGTTTCAGATCTGCGGACGGGCATCCCGAGCCTAGGCGAGGGAACGAGTGGTGGGGCATGAGCCTTTTGCTTACTTTTGGGCTCCTTTCAAAAGTGAGGCGCTGTAAAAGCGCAACCAATATCAGCCGTTACCCCAACAACGGATATGTACACATAGATAATTGCGTGCAGACAACGCCGATCAATCATCCAGACTGATAATCCCTTCCCGCACACAAAACAGAACCAGCCCGGCCACGTCATGAATCTGCAAGCGCTTCATGACCTGGGCTCGATGGGTCTCCACCGTCTTGATACTCAACCCCAGCCCACCGGCAATTTCCCGAGTCGACTTGCCACGCACGATCAGACGCAGAATCTCCAACTGCCGGGCCGTCAGATTATGGTTTTGCGGCGTTTCGTTCTTTCTCGCCTGAACCCCGATCAACGCCTGATTGATCACCGTATGGGCAATCGCCGGACTCAGATAACGTTCACCACTGCTCAACGCCAGTAACGCCTGCTCCAGCTCAGTCGCTGCCGCGTCCTTGAGCAAATAGCCATGGGCACCCGCTTCCAGCGCGCGCATGATTCGCGTCGGGTCACTGTGCATGGACAGGATCATAACCTTGCTGTCCGGCAGGATAGTTCGTAACTCTTTCAAGGCATCAATGCCGTCGACATCCTTCATGGAGATATCCAGCAGGATAATGTCGGGGTTCAACTCGGTAGCCAGCGCGCTCAGTTGCGCGCCGTCGCAGGCCTCGCCGATCACTGAATAGCCCGGAATGTCGGCTACCAGAGCGCGAACGCCAGCCCTGATCAGTGAGTGATCATCAATCAACAGCAATGTGCAGGTCATCTAGCCTTCTTGTCTATGTTTGCTCGTTCATGAGCGCGCGGTACCCAAGGCAACAGCACATCGATACGTGTGCCATCGCCGGGTTCGCTGCGTATCGTCCAGGTACCGTTGAGAAGAGCCACCCGTTCGGCCATGCCGGACATGCCTCGCTGCCCCTCACGCGCCGGGTCCGCGGCGGGCGAAAAGCCAACTCCGTCGTCGCTGATGTGCAGCTCCAGACCCTGTGGCAGGCGGCGCAGGCGAACCAGAAGATTGCTTGCGTGGGCGTGGCGCAACATATTAGTGACCGCTTCCTGGGTGATGCGAAACGCAGTAACCGTCATCTCTTCCGGGATGCCGGACAGTTGCTGTTTGCACTCAAGGCTCCAGCGCACCTGACTGTCCGCCAGGGTGCGCAGCAGATGCCCGCGAAGACTGGCTTCCAGTCCCAGACTGGTCAGCTGGCGAGGGTGCAGGATGGCTGACACGTCGCGAACCTTCGCCAGGGTTTCGTCCAGGGTGTTGTTGAGTTGCGCGCTGTGTTCGAGCAGTTCGGCAGGCAGACGGCGGCGTAGCCATTCCGATTGCATCTTTGCGGCAGTGAGCATCTGTCCAATGTCGTCATGCAGCTCGCGGCTCAGGCGATGCCGTTCTGTTTCCTGAACCTGCAGCATGTGGTCGGCCAGTTCCTGCGGCTGGAAACGAATCGACCGGCCATAGCGCAACCGGGCCTGCCAGACGCTGGCAAAGGTCGCGAGATTAAGCAGCAACAGGGCGACAGGGAAGTCGTCTGAGGTCAGATACAGCGCGCTATTACCGATTGCTGCACCGATGCACAAAACGGCATTTAGCCAGAGAATGCTTCTGTTACCTGGCAGCCGATATCTGGAAATACTGGTAGGGGCGTGCATAGCGATGGAGCCATCGGGGTGGTCACTGCGGAACAACCTGCCATTGAGGATGCCAGGTCAATGTCGGACATGTCGTTTATCGTTGACTGCCTTGATTACTTGTTTTTGTCTCGTCTTGCAGATTTGATCGCACATCCTGTGTCGTCATCATTGTGGCAATAATGCTTGGGGTCGTGATCTTACCTCAATGTTCAAAGTTTGAACGAGCTGCCTGACGTTACACCGGATAGTTGGCAAGGCTGGCAGGCCTTATTGTGTCCCTTTGCGCAGAATAACCACGACCCAACAGCCCGGGAATACCGTGTGTTCTTGACGCAGCGGCGAGGCTATTTGCGGGCACGGCATGCTCTTGCTTTTACGGGTGCTCTGACGGGTGGAAAGAACCGGCGCATTGAGGCCCGTGACCGATTAAAACCGCGGTTGCTCCTGAGCCGGTTCGCAGGCTTCCAGGCCGCAGGTATAAGCAAGTTGCCCCAGCAGTTCTTTTTGTTCGGTGTCATCCAGCAGCAATTGCCCGGTATGGGGATCAATCAACTCGAGTTGCCAGGCCAGCAAGGTCAGGCAGTGTTCAAGCGTCTGAAGGGCATCGTCCGTCAGGCAAAGATTGGGGTAGGCGACGCTCAGCATGCCGCGCAACTGACGCGCGAAATCGGCAGTGCTGGGGATCAGCGCGTTATCGGCGGTTTCCGACAGTTTGAACAGGGTGCCAAGCAGGCACTCGACGGCGTCCTGATCATTGCTGATCATCTCCAGGTGCGAGAGGCATTCCTGGCAGGTGCTCAGCAGCAATTGGGATTCATCAAAGAAATCGGGGTGTGTCTGTTGCCACTCTTTACCGTTCAGCATGGGGATCTCCATAGATCATGGATCGCTCCAGTGTAGTACCCGGTGCGCACTGCGGAACGTTAATGTGGATGTGAAGTGAAAGTCTGTAGGCCGCTTCCGAATGTTTCGAAATGGAAGGCTGTGTGACGAATATTCCGGTTGGATGGAGGGTGGCGAGACAGGCGGATAGAGCGGGCGCGGCGATACATTCACCACCTGCGGCAAATCGGGACGGCAGATTTTTTGGGGTGGGCCGCGACGCAACCAAGACCTCAACTCCATTCCAAATATGAGAATGGTGTCACATTAATGGCTAAGTCGAGAGGCGCAAATCAGGTCGCCCCTGAGGGCTTCTAGGGGTTTCCCTTAGGGTGTAGAACGCTTGTCGCCTGCTGAAGAAGCGATGAAGGGCTGTTACTGGTCGGAATGAGCATCTGTCATTCGCCGACGAGTAAAGCATGATGTTAAAGTGATATCAATTTTGTATTTAACCTTTCATCGCCTTTAAGTCCCGCTGTTTTCAGCCGATAACAACTTCGCAGACTCACTGTGACCCACGCTTCAGGAGCAAGAAATGGCTGGCATTCTCGACTCAGTAGATCAACGCACACAACTGGTGGGCGAGAACCGCCTTGAAATCCTCATGTTTCGCCTGGCGGGTCGGCAGCTGTTTGCGATCAACGTTTTCAAGGTTCAGGAAGTTCTGCAACTGCCTAAACTCACGCTGATGCCGCAACGTCACTCGTTTGTGTGCGGTGTGGTCAACCTGCGCGGCCAGACCTTGCCGGTGATCGATCTGTCCCAGGCCATCGGGATGAAGCCGCTGGTACCGGGGCCGAACAGCACGATTATCGTGACTGAGTACAACCGCTCGGTTCAGGCCTTCCTGGTGGGCGGTGTCGATCGCATCGTCAACATGAACTGGGATGCCATCATGCCGCCGCCTGCCAGCGCTGGCCGTCAGCATTACCTGACCGCGATCAGTAAAGTCGACGATCAACTGGTTGAAGTCATCGACGTGGAAAAAGTCCTCGCCGAAATCGTGCCGTACAACGCCAAGGTATCCAGCGAGAAACTCGAAGACCCTGTGCTCGCCGCTGCAGTAGGCCGTGAAATCCTGCTGGTGGATGACTCCAAGGTTGCACTCAGCCAGTTGCGTGACACCCTGTCCCAGTTGGGTCTGAAGCTGCACGTGGCCAGCGATGGTCTTAAAGCATTGAACATGCTCAAAGCCTGGGCCGACAGTGGTGAGGTCATGACCGAGAAACTGTTGATGGTGTTTACCGACGCGGAAATGCCGGAAATGGATGGTTATCGACTGACCACTGAGATTCGTAACGATCCACGTCTGCGCGAATTGTATGTGGTGTTGCATACCTCGCTGTCCGGCAGCTTCAACGAATCCATGGTGAAAAAAGTGGGTTGCGACAACTTCCTCTCCAAGTTCCAGCCCGACAAACTGGTGGATGTGGTTCGTGAACGTTTGATCATGGTTCAGGATTGATCCAAGTCAAAAGCTGATCGCAGCGCCAGGGCTTGACCGGCCCCGGCGAGCCAGGAGCCAGGCGCAGCATTGATCTGCGCGCTGGCTCGCATTGTCATGCCTCGCAACAGACAAGTTCGTATAAGCTTGTGGCCTTCATGATTCCGGCGATTTCAGCCGAACAAGGACCAGGCCATGTTGCATCTCAGCGCGCTCTACCGTTTCCCCCTTAAATCCTGCAAGGCTGAAGTCCTTCAGCAGGCGTCCTTTGACGAGTTGGGGATGACCGGGGATAGACGCTGGATGCTGGTGGACGAAGCCAGCGGGCGCTTTCTGACCCAGCGGGCCTTGCCGCACATGTCTCAGCTTTCTGCGCTGTTGAACGAAGACGGTGGTGTAATCCTCCAGGCACCGGGCTTTACGGCGCTTGATATTCCTGTCCCGCAAAATATCGAACAGTCTCTGCGCGGCGTCACTGTGTGGCGCGACACGTTGCGCGTGCCGGATGCCGGTGACGAAGCCGCTCGCTGGGTCAGCGATTTCATCGGCAAACCGACCCGTATGGTGTATGTACCGGCTGACCGCGCCCGGATGTTGCCCGGCGGTCTTGGTGTCGACGAAAAGCGCGTCGGGTTTGCCGACGGTTTCCCGCTGTTGCTGATCGGTCAGGCATCTCTTGATGATCTGTCAGCGAAGATTGGTCGTCCGCAGGAAATGCTGCGCTTTCGGCCAAATCTGGTGGTGGAGGGCGCTGAGGCGTTTGCGGAAGATGGATGGAAGCGCATTCGTATCGGCGATATCGAATTTCGCCTGCTCAAAGGGTGCACGCGCTGCATCCTCACCACCATCGATCCTGCCACCGGCGAGCGCAACGCCGATCGCGAACCATTGACCACCCTGAAAACCTATCGTGAGCGCGAGGGGGATGTCTGGTTCGGGCAGAATATGGTCAATGACGGGCCGGGTATCCTTGAAGTCGGTATGCCGGTGACCGTGTTGGAGTGAGAGTCTGACTCAGATTACTTTCTTTTTTTCATCTTTTCCGGAGCCCTGCATGACAACCACAGTTCTGGTGCTGGTCGAGAGCGTCAACGAGTACCTGCACATCCTTGAAAACAATGGTTATCGGCTCATTCTGGCGCCAACTCCGGCAACGCGTGCCGAAGCCATTGCCACGCGCAGTGAGGAAATCACCGTAGTGCTGACCCGAGGGCCGCTGGGGCTTTACGCGGATGAAATTGCAGCGCTGCCGCATTTGCAAATCATCTGCGTGCTGGGTGCGGGTTATGAACACGTTGACCTTCCTGCGGCGCAAGCGCGGGGTATTACGGTCACTAACGGCGCTGGTGTAAATGCACCGACGGTGGCCGATCATACGATGTCGTTGCTGTTGTCCATCGTGCGGGATATCCCGCAGGCGGACGCATCGGTGCGCCGCGGTGAGTGGCGCAAGGTCACGCGCCCCTCGTTCGAGGGCAAGCGCCTGGGCATTCTCGGCCTTGGCGCGGTTGGCCTGGCCATCGCCCGGCGTGCAGCGGGTTTTGGCATGGTCGTGAGTTATCACAATCGCAAGCCGCGTACCGATGTGGATTTTGACTACTGCGCAACGCCGCTCGAACTGGCCAATGTCTCTGACTTTTTGATTATCGCCACGCCGGGTGGTGGCGGTACACAGCACCTGATCGACAGTCAGGTCCTTGATGCTCTGGGTCCGCAAGGCTTTGTGGTCAACATCGCCCGGGCCAGTGTGATTGATACTGCTGCTTTGGTTGATGCCCTGCAGCAGCAGCGAATTGCCGGTGCGGCGCTGGATGTCTTTGACGATGAGCCGCGGGTTCCGGATGCGTTGAAGAGTCTCGATAACGTAGTGCTGACGCCACATGTAGGCGGCTTGTCGCCGGAGGCTTCTGAAGCAACGGTGCAGATGGTGGCGGATAACCTGCAGGCGTTTTTTGCGGGTAAACCGGTGCTGACGCCGGTACATGGTTGATTGATTGCTTGAGATGAAAATTCAGGTGAGACCTTATCGCGGGCAAGCACCGCACACATGAGATTGCGCTTTTCCGTAGGGCCGGCTAAAGCCGATTTCATCAAACATCACGTCAATAATGGATTTGAAACGCAGACCTGGTAGGAGCCAACTTGTTGGCGAAGCGGAATTTCTGACGATGCCGGTTCGACGTCTCGCCAACAAGTTGGCTCCTACAGGGTCATCCGTTTGCTTCAAGACAGCGCAGCGTCTGGACGACGGGAGATCTCCTACGGGATTGCAGTCCAACATAGAATCTCCCACAGTAGATCGCATTCCAACTTGAGAATGCGATCTACTGTGGGAGCGAGGCTTGCCCGCGATATGGGCGACGCAAATATCAGGAGGTATCAGGATGCTGAGTCGTCTGCTGGGGCGCGTATTGCGCGGCCGCGGTGCCACCGAAAACAAGCTGATCTGGAACCACAAGGCTGTAGCGTTTTCGCCGGTGGTTATCGATGTGCGCAGCCCGGCGTTTGCTTCAATGGCGCAGATTCCGCTGTCCCATGTTGGTTCGGCCAAGGGCGGTAATCTGTCGCCACCGCTGGTGTGGGAAGGACTGCCGACCGGAACAAAAGAACTCGTGCTGATCATTGAAGATGCCGATGCGCCGATACCGTTTGCGTTCGTGCATGCGATTGCCATCGGCATTTCGCCGCAGCTCAACGGTCTGCCTGTCGGAGCTTTGAGCAGTGCTTCCCGCGGCCTGCTGACCTTGGGGCGCAACACGTTTGGCGGTGCGACCTACATCGGGCCGCAGCCTCTGGTCGGCCATGGCCCGCATCGATACAGCTTTCAGTTGCTGGCACTGGATCGACCGCTGGACTTTGACAGCCCACCCAATCGTAATCAGTTGCTCAAAGCCATCGACGGCGCGGTCATTGGCCGTGGACGGCTGGACGGGATTCATGAGCGTACCTGACAGATTGCACGCTCGGTGCTGGCTATTGCTGTTCGCGGGGATATGCCAGCATTGCCCACTTGCTGCATCTTGATTGACGTATTTCTGCAGGAACCTATATGAGCCAGAGTCCAACCCCGGTCGTTGCGTTGCAAATCCCCGACAGTTTGCGGATTGCACCGCGCGTGCTGTGTCATGCAACCAGCCTGCGCAAGGCGACCCGGCGCATTTCCCAGCTGTATGACGCGGTTCTGGCACCTTGTGGCCTGCGCTCTACGCAGCGTTCGATTCTGATCCAGGTGGCGCGCAATCAGGCCCCGGCAGTCACCGAACTGGCGGCGATGCTGGTGATCGATCGTTCGGCGCTGGCGCAAAATCTCAAGCCACTGGAGCGTGAGGGCCTTATCTCCGTGGGTATTGACCCGGAAGACAAGCGCAGCCGACGTGTGCGCCTGACTCAGGCCGGCGTGGACAAACTGCTGGAGTCCCAGGCGCTGTGGGAACAGGCTCAGCAGTGCTTCGAAAAGTCGCTGGGCCAGCAGCAGGCCTGTGAGCTGCGTGAGCTGTTGGCAAAAGTTGCCGCGCTGGATTACGGCGACGGTTGTTCGGCCTGAATGTCTGAATTCATATGTCTTAGGCAAACACAACACTTGTAGGCGCTGCCGAAGGCTGCGATGGCGGTCTCTCTGATACACCCCATCGCCTGCATCGCGGGCAAGCCCGGCTCCCACATAGAACCGGGTTTGCTTTGCGACAGTGCAGTGTCCGGGACGCAAAGTGCGCTAATGAAACCCAATGCAATCACCTGATCTGGAATGCTTTCCTGTAGGAGCGCGCTTGCCCGCGATGAACGATAACTCGGTCTCGCTGATACACCCCATCGCCTGCATCGCGGGCAAGCCCGGCTCCCACATAGAACCGGGTTTGCTTCGCGACAGCGCGGTGTCAGGGACACCAGGCTCGCTAAGGATGCATCGGCGGTGTGTACGCCAGTGTCGCGCCCAGAATCCACAGCAGAAACAACACCAGTGGCGTGTGCACCAGCAACTGCACGAACGAGAAGCCGATCAAATCCCGAGCCTTCAAACCCAGAACGCCTAACAGCGGCAGCATGTAGAACGGGTTGATCAGGTTCGGCAGCGCTTCGGCGGCGTTGTAGATCTGCACGGCCCAGCCCAGGTGATACTCAAGGTCATTGGCGACCTGCATCACATACGGCGCTTCGATGATCCACTTGCCGCCGCCCGACGGGATGAAGAAACCCAGGACTGCCGAGTACACGCCCATCAGCAGCGCGTAGGTGTCGTGGGAGGCGATGCTGGTGAAGAAGGTCGAGATGTGATGGGCCAGGGTCTGCGCATCCGTGCCCTTTACGGTCGTCATCAATGCCGCGATGGACCCATACAGCGGGAACTGGATCAGCACGCCCGTGGTGGTCGGCACCGCTCGCGTCACTGCATCAAGAAAGCTGCGTGGACGCCAGTGCAGCAGCGCACCGACCATGATGAACAGGAAGTTATACGTATTCAGCCCGGAAATCGCCGTAATTGCCGGCTTGGTGGAAAACTCGTTGAAGATCCAGCCGGACGCCAGCAGCACCATCAGAATGATCAGCAGCGGGCTGTATTCCAGCCATTCACCCGGACGGGTACGCGCAGGTAATGCGGGCATGCTGAATGCCGGATCGACGCCGCAGGCATGGGCATCTTTAGCGCTATTCGGGCCCGGAGCTGTTGCGTAAGCCACTACCAGCGATACCACGACCAGCGCCGCCAGCAGTACGCCGGACTGCCAGAGAAAAATGGTTTCGGTGAATGGGATAACGCCGGTGATAGCCAGAATCGAAGGTGGAAGGCTGCCGGGGTTGGCTTGCAACTGTGCCGCCGAGGATGAAAGCCCTAACGCCCACACGGCGCCGAGCCCCAGATAGGCCGCTGCACCCGCTGCGCGATAGTCCATGCGCAAGTCGGTACGGCGGGCGAGGGCGCGAACCAGCAAGCCGCCGAATACCAGCGACAGGCCCCAGTTGAGCAGCGAGGCGACCATGGAGATCAGCGCAACCCAGGCCACTGCCGAGCGCCCGTTCTTTGGAATACGCGCCAGCCGGTCGATGAGCTTTACTGCAGGAGGCGAGCTTGCCACCACATAACCGCCAATCACCACGAAGGCCATTTGCATGGTGAACGGGATCAGACTCCAGAAGCCGTCGCCAAAAGCTTTGGCAGCATCGGCAGGTCTGGCACCCATGGCCAGCGTGGCAACCGTGACGATGACCACCGCGAGCGCTGCGAACACCCAGGAATCCGGAAACCAGCGCTCCGCCCATTTGGCGCAACGCAGGGCGAAACGGGCAGAGCGGCTATCTTCGATATCGGCGGCCACGGGGTTGTCCTCTTGTATTTATTATTGGGGGTTGAATCTTTATTACATACCCACTGTAGGAGCTGCCGAAGGCTGCGATGCGGTGTGTCAGTCACTCCGCATCGC